>SVLX01000085.1 GCA_015067725.1 Oscillospiraceae bacterium
ATGGTGGTGCAAGTCGGCTCGGTGACGGTCTTCTTGTAGTCGTGACCCTTGACATCCACGTCACGGAATTCCTCAGCGCCGCATTCACAGGTACGCTTTTCCTGACCCTTTTCGGTGCAGGTGGCTTTCTTTACGGTCTGCCACTGGCCATACTTGTGGTCGGTGGCGGGGGTGTAGTCATCCTTGTAGGTGTCGCCGCAGTTGGCACAGGTGTAGGTGGTGTAACCCAGAGTGGTGCAGGTGGGCTCTGTCACAACAGCCTCATACTCGTGGCCGGTGGGCTCAGTGATGTCTTCCTTGACCTCCATGCCGCACTCGGCACAAACTCTCAGGGTGTAGCCTTCCTCGGTGCAGGTGGGGGCAACAACTTCCTTCACATAGCAGATGTGCTCGGGTTCTTCCTTATCCAGAATCATCAGGCCAAACAGCGCCAGACCTGCGCCGGAACCAGGTGTGAAGAACTCTACCTTGTGCTCGTCATAGTCATAGCGGATGATACCGCCCTGCTCCCAGCGTTCATAGCTGGTATAGCTCCATGCGCCAGCCATATAGATGCAGTTTTCCTGTGCATCATACACGGCGGGGAACGTGTATCCTCTATGACCATAAGCAGCTTTGCCTGTAGAGAGCTTTGTTTCCATGGCAACAGAGCTCAGCTTCTCGCCGGTGGCAATATCATACTCATCCAGCGTGTGGTTGCGGTGCCACATAATGAGCGTATTGGCATCCTTAATGGCATAGCGGGGGTACTGATAGTTGTTGACCTGCCAGAGGAGCGTCAGCTCACCGGTCTCAGGATTGATGGAGCAGAACTGATTATTGGTCAAGGAGGTGGTCAATTTCTCAAACACACCGTACATATCGTTGGTACCGGGGGCAACAAAGAATGCCTTGCAGAAGATGGTTTTGCCTTCAATTGCATCGGCATACCAGAACTTGATGGGATTCTCCCGGTTCACTGTGATGGTTTCCAGGTCGAAGGTGTACAGATACTGGTTGGTCGCAGCATAGATGGTGCCATCGGCGGCTTGCCCCAGATTGATGATGTCAGCGTTACCCTCCGAGCCGGGATTGTCTACTTCAGTGGTTACTTCGGTCAGTGCCACAGGCATCTGCATGAAATCTTCGTTGAACGCATACCAGGCAAAGTGTCTGCATTCCTCGCTGAAGGTATTGTGGTCACAGCCGTCCATGTCGAAATGAGACTGGGCAATGATGGTGCGGCCATGGTCAAAGCCCTCAGCATCCAGCGCATAAACCTTGCCATCTTCCACATAGTAGAAGGCTTCGTTGTGGGCAAAGTCGGCAACGGAGACGAAATACTTGTCCATGTCGGTCAGGTAGACTTCCTTGGCGCCCCGCTCCATGGCAAATACGCCGTCTTCAAAGACCATGTTGGTATGGCGGGCATCGGTGTAAACGGCATAGTAAGCAATGTAGTTGGTATCCAGAATCTCAATGCCACCGTCAATGGCAGTCACAGCAGGAGCAGTCAGGTCCACGGTGACAGGAACCACGAAGCTACCCAGCCGGTTGTTCTCCAGAACATACTCATCCCGATCCAGATAAGCCTCAGCCACCAGCTCCACAGTGGTGTTCTCAGCCAGAGAATTCCAGTCAAAGTCCAGCTCATACTGTCCAAAGCCCAGGTTGGTATTCTGATTCACCCAGTATTCCTTGCGGTAGCTGTACTTGGAGTCCACAAAGGTCTTCAGCACCTTACCCTCCTGATCCCGGAGATAGACATGAACCCGTCTGGGCTGACGGAGCATACTGAATTCAAGAGCGTTCAGGGCATCCTGATAGCCGTCATTGTTGGGCGAAATGGCATTCCGGTCAGCAAGATAAGTCTCACCCTCGCCGCTGGCGTACATATTAATACCCAGACCATATTCTCTGGTACCGGTGCCGAAACCAACATAGATGCCGCCCTTGTTGCCGGAGTTATACATCTGAGACAGGTTGTTTTCGCCATAGGCCTCCTGCCACCACCAGCCTTCGTCGAACATAGCAGGATGATCCCAGTCACCCACAAAGCCCAGATAGGGAATGGAGAGATTCACGGCATTTTCCTGGGACTGGTCGGTCAGGTTGATCCAGCCCTCCAGGTACATACCGGCAGGATAGGTTTCCCAGAAGGATTTCAGCCAGTTATCCTTAATCTTCAGGGTCAGATTAACAGTCGCGGTTTCTCCGGCAGCAACAGTGACGGTGGTGTCGCCCAGAAGCTCAACCATGGCGTCAAAGTTCCGGATTGTACCATTGATGGTGGGGACAGTGACGGTTTCTTTCAGCACAGGCAGAATACCCAGATGCTTTGCCCAGTCCACACCACCGGCACCCTGCCAGCCGTTATACTGGAAGTTGGAAACCTTTTCCGTCATGGCGGTATGACCGATGCTATAGGTCTTTTCGGTCTGACCAAAGTTATGCACCTTGAAGGAAATCTCAAAGGTACCGTTTTCGCTGTCATCCAGCTCCAGCTTGGGGCGGGTATCGTCCTTGGTGGTGAGATAAGCGTCCGTCTTGACTGCAGCGTCCAGATTCATGATACCGGAGCCCTGATGCCGGATAAAGGCATTGCCGTGACCGGCAGTGCTCATCATCAGCGCATAGGCCATCTCATAGAGTTCCTTACCCGTGGCTTCAGGGAACCGGGTCTTCAGGTACTCCTTCAGCAAGAGAACGCCACCGGCCACAGCAGGGGCAGACATGGAGGTGCCGGTCATGCTGGTATAGGCATCATCGGCCTTCTTTGCGCCACCATCTACAGACACAATGCTCTCGCCGGGAGCAGTGATCTCCGGCTTGAGCTTCAGGCCGGCTGTGGGACCCCAGGAAGAGGAATAGACCATTTGAACCTTGCTGTAGTCACCACCTGCAGTCATGGCGACCCGCTTGCAGTTACCCACGGTAAAACTGGGCGCATAAGTACCGGGAGCACCAATCAGACCATTGTCAGGGTTCGTGACCAGCCAACGGCGCTTATAGACATATTGCGGATCACCATAGCTGGTTGCCGCATAGGAATGGGCATCATTGGAGGCGGAGGCACAAATGGCCACGCCCGCCTTCTCCAGCGCGGCATAGACATCTTCCATACCCAGCCAGCTCAGATGCTCAAAGCCGGCGGCAATGCCCAGAGACATATTGATGGCGTCAACGCCCAGATAGACGCAGTCTTCCAGAGAAGCCAGCATATCCGCAACCGCAGCGCCACCGCTCTTGTTGAAGATCTGCAGGGCAATGATCTGCGCATCGGGAGCAACACCCTTAAAGTCGTCGCCATTGTTGCCCGCCACGATACCGGCAACATGGGACCCATGGGTTACGGTAGTACCGGGATGGTTGGGGACGCAGTCGCCGTCAAAGTAGTCCCAGCCATAGGGCAGCTTGGGACTATAGTAAGCGCCCTCGGTATTCTTACAGTGCATCAGTTCGCCGTACTTCCCAAACACATCCTCCAGATACTTCTGGTCAATCTTCGCGCCCTCAGGGGCAACAGAGAATGCCTCATGGGTCTGCTTGATGCCGGTGTCGATAACCGCAACCACAGTGCCCTTGCCGGTGTAACCCAGATCCCAGACATTGATTGCGCCCACCATACCGGTGCTGACGCTCATGGCCGGAGACAGGTCGGTTACTTCCTCATCGGTCTCAGGCTCAACAATCTGCAGCTTAGGCATCTCCATCGCCGTCAGACCTTCGATTCCGTTGATGGCATCCACCATCCATGCCTCGCCTTCAAAAGCAAAGCCATTGAACACCAGGGAATAATAGTGCTCAATTTCCACACTCTGACCCAGGACAGACTCCATACTGCTCTGGGCAGCATAGAGATCTGCTCTCTGGTCGGCCATGGAAGCCATGGCGACATCCAGATCGCTGGTCTGCATAAAGGCAGTCTCGCCTTCTACGGAGACCAGAATGTCCACTTGTGTGGTATCCTTTTCTGTGCGTTCGTACCGATTCTCCATGGTTTCGGCCTTATCGCCGGTCACAATGGTGTCGGTGACAATGTGGCTTTCGCCGGTTTCGGGTTCTGCCGCGGTTGCCAGTACCGGCGAAACCAGGCAGGAGACGCTCATGACCAAAGCCAGGAGCAGCGCCAGGAGATTTTTGCGTTTGATTTTCATTGTCATTTTTCCTTTCTATAAAAGTGATATTTCCTGCAGGACGAAACCTGAACAAGACGCAATTATGTTGGTTTCAACATAGTTACAAACAATGTCGATATAACCATTGTTACTATATCACCTTTTACATATATTGTCAAGGAAGAATGGCATATTTCTTACCACAAATCAAAACCGGAGTGCCATTCCATCGGGATTGGTCACTCCGGTACAATACATTGATTATTGTTAAGAATGGATAAGCTGCTCCACGCGGACAAAGAAGTCGTGGAGTGCCTCGCTGTCGGTCTGATAGTAAGTCCGGTGAACCTCCCGCTCCTGTTTGAGCATACCGCAGTTATACAGCATGCCCAAATTCCGGGACACATTGCCCTGATCGATCCCCATCGCCTCCGCCAAAGCCAGACCATAAGAGCGTTCTTTGGCCAGTCTGCGCAGCATTTCCAGCCGTTTACTGTCTCCCAGACACTTCAGCAGGGCGCTGATTCCATCCCACTCCACGCCTTTGCGTATGGTGGTGGACTCTGGCGTGACCGAGCTGCCGAGAAATAAGGCACGATAATTCAGGCGCAGGGCCGTGTTGCTCCCGCCCAGGTTACTGCCCAGATTGGTATTCATGCAGGATAATGCAATGCGCACCTCCGTGACTTCCCCCAGTACAGCCGCATCCGCACCCATCAGTTCTAATATGGGGGCATTTTTCCCGGAACAAATCACATCCTGCCAATAATTCCACAGATCCCCAAAAAGGAAAGGATCCTCCCGAAAAACCTTCTCCAGCCGCTGAGCCAGCGGTTCAATCAGTTCTGCCATATGGTGCAGCGTATCTTCAAAGCTGTCCAACGCATCGCACAGCTCCATCCGGAATTCCCCGGAATAGTTCAATGCTTTTACCTGCCGAATCAGATTTCCCGGCGATTCCGGCTCATCGGAAAACAGCAGGCTCACGGCACTCTTGCTGTCAATCCAGCAGTTTCTCTCCTGCAAATCCTTCCAGATTCTGCAAATATCCTCCACATTTCCCCAGAAATCCGACCGCTCCAGTGTACAGAAAGAGAAGGTCAGCAATTGTGCCAGACAGGTATATTCACAGCCACACTCCACCCGTCCGAAGTACCGCACCATCTGGGGGTCATTGCGGTCCACATCCACACAGACCTCGTTGATGATTTCCTGTACCCGATTCATCCGCTGCATACAGCGCACTCTGGACTGCCGCTCTGCATCATCGGCAGGAGGGAATCGGTACTTTACGGTATCGACCGCCTTGATGTCGTTGACATATTTGTGGAGCATACCCACAGTCTCCAATAGTATATAGGGCTCCCGAATAATATTGTATCGCATGCGCTATGTCCAGCCTTCCATTGTTCTCTCTCATACTTTACGCAATTTTGTGCAAAATGTCAAGGCTGTTCTTTCCTCGCTCTGCCAAATTGGAAAACCGGGACCCCCGAAGGAGTCCCGGCAGAAAGGAGATACACGCCATGAAGCAAGCATCACGGACGTATTAGGTTAGATTTTTCGCTCAGCCCTCGCAATACCGCATCAGGATTGTGGCAATCTGAGCCCGGGTAGCGTTACTCTGAGGCGCAAGCTCACCCTCAGCGACACCGTTGATCAGGCCCACAGAGACAGCCCAATTCATGGCCTCGACGGCATAGGCATTGACCTTACCGGAATCGGCAAAGTCAGCCAGAGCATCTTCTTCCACTTCTTCAGCACCGGCATAACGGTACAGGATGGTGGCAATCTGCTCACGGGTAATGTTGGCGTTGGGGGCGAAAGCGGTGTTGGAGATGCCC
>SVLX01000019.1 GCA_015067725.1 Oscillospiraceae bacterium
TCCCCGGATAGATATCTTTTTACAAGCGCTATCTTCCATTCCGCACTGTGTCTCGATTTAGACATAGTAATCCCCCTAAAATAGACTTTGGATATTTCCGTGGCCTACTTTAGGGGGATCATATCACATCCACTCGGCGGTCTTTCCATACCCCCGTCACCCTGCGATTTTACCAACCGTAAAAAGTAAATTTTACGAACTTTCCATCTGGTGTATTCCCAACCGCGCCCATCCATGGTATCATAGACCCACAAAATCAATCAAAAGGAGTTGACGATATGCAAGTGAACCTACCTGAAAACATACGGGCCTGCCGCAAGTCCCATGGGCTCACCCAGGAGCGCCTGGCTGAGACTCTGGGTGTCACTGTGGGTGCGGTCTCTAAATGGGAGGCGGGGTTGTCTACCCCGGAGCTGTCGCTCATTGTGGATATGGCAGACCTCTTTGAGACTTCCGTGGATGTCCTGTTGGGCTATGACTGGAAGGGTGGCAACATGGGCGCGACCCTGGAACGGCTGGAGACCCTGCACCGGGAAAAGCAATATGACGAGGCCCAACGGGAGGCAGAGAAAGCCGTTAAAAAATACCCCAACTGCTTCGATATTGTATACCGCAGTGCCCTGATCTGTGCCGACAGAGGTACAGCCTGCCGGGATAAGAAAGCCTCCCGCAGAGCTCTGGAGCTTTTTGACCGGGCCTGTGGCCTTGTGGAGCAAAACCGGGACGAGACCGTCAGCGAGCTATCCATCCGCAACCGCATGGCCCAGACCCACCTCTGGCTGGGTAATACCCAGAAGTGCCTGGATATCCTGAAGCGGAATAATCTGTGTGGGATCAACAATGCCCGCATCGGCTTGGTTCTGGCTGACGGCTATCACCGGACGGAAGAAGCGGCTCCATACCT
Source organism: Oscillospiraceae bacterium (assembly GCA_015067725.1). Lineage (GTDB taxonomy): Bacteria > Bacillota > Clostridia > Oscillospirales > Oscillospiraceae > Faecousia. The sequence continues at coordinate 905 of SVLX01000019.1, forward strand.
TTCCAAAGCTCTGCGCCAGTGCCTAGAGGATATGGAGTCCATCCTTATGGGCTACGCCAGTGTATTCTTTTGCCGGAGAGATTACCAGGCCATCGTGGACAGTTTCCTCTGGCAAAGGCAGATCTTCCGTGGCAATGAACCTGCGGACAAGCCCGTCTGGTTTGACAAGTATGACTGCATCCTTCTGGAGATCTGCGCCGAGGGATGCCTGATGATGGGGAAAAGGGATGAGGCCCACGACTACCTGAAAGAGGCTGCCGAGATCGCTCTGCGCTTTGACCGTACACCGGTGGAGCGGATCAGCCCGGTCGGGCTCTTCGGAACTCTGGGTATTACAGACCAACCCCATTATGATCAATACGGGAAGACGGCTATGGATGTCCTGCAGTGGCGCATCGATGCCGATGCCGACGGGATCCCCGGCTTAAGGACGCTCTGGACTCAGGTGCAGAAGGAGGTAGATTAGCATGAAGCAGTATAAAATCATCTTAAAACGAAATATCTGGGCGGTGGCCGGTGTGTCGCTATTGACTGTCCTGGCATCCTTTGCCATGGTCTATGCGGGGTACAGCTTGTCCTTCCTCTTTGATGCTTATGAAGCAAGCGAGGATCGGATAATGGCCTTGGTTACCACATTCCTTCAGGTTTTGGGAATCTGGCTTGGGGCAATGCTCCTTTATTATCTGGCCCTGTTGGCCCGGGCACGCATCAAAATGAAGCTGAAAGGCGACCTGCGGGAAATGATCAGTGGTAAGATTGCCGGGATGTCCTATGCCGACTTTTCCGGTCAGGATTCCGGCGGCATTGTCTCCTGGCTCACCGGAGATGTGGATCAACTCTATCAACAGTCCTTCTCCAGTCTCTTCACCTGCATTGAGGAACTGTCCTCTGCCATCTTCTCTTTGGTGGCGCTGGTTTCACTGAGCTGGTATGTGGGTCTGGTGGCGGTGGTGCTGCTGGCGGCAATTACAATCCTGCCGCAGTTTACCGGCAAACGGTTGCAAAAGGCCAATACCCGCCGCTCCAAGGCTCAGGAGGTCAGTGTGGAGGGGTATAAAGACACCATTATGGGTGCGCCAGTCTTCTTTCTGTCCGGACTCCGGCGGCGAATCGCCCAGCGGGTCAGCCGGACTTCGACAGTGGCGGAGCGGGAGTTTTTCCGTTATGACTGCTGCAACACCTCGGCCCAGATTCTGATCTCTACTGTCAGCATGGTGGGACAGATTGTGCTGCTGTTCCTGACTTTGGTGGCAGCGGTTTTCGGTCTGGCGAATGGTGGTGCGGCGCTCTCTGTGGGTAACCTCTCTGGCAGCTTCTTTAATGGCGTAAGCGGGCTCATGCAGGGTTACATGACCATCAAGTCCTCAAAACCGTTATGGGAGAAATTCAGCCAGGAGGCAGACCAAACGCCGGGAACCAGACCGGAAGACTTCACCACCATTCGATTAAAGGATCTTTCCTTCCGGTATGTTGAGCGGACGGTTCTCCGGGATCAGAACCTTACTTTCCGCTCTGGCGAAAAGTATGCCATCATGGGCGAGAGCGGCAGCGGCAAGACAACCCTGACCAGGATTATTCTGGGCTTGCTGCCGGGGTACACAGGGGAAGTGTGCTATGGTTCGATTGAACAGCGCAGAGCCGATCTCTCCGGACTCTACAGCCAGGTGGCCTATGTGGATCAGCAGGTCTATCTGTTCCAGGATACCTTGCGGTTCAACATCACCCTGGGCAGAGATTATACCGAAGAAGAGATTATGGATGTGGTGAGACGATGCCGGCTGGAGCGATTCGTCGCCTCGCTGCCCCAGAGGCTGGACACGATGATCTCCGAAAATGGCAAAAATCTCTCCGGTGGTCAGCGTCAGCGTATCGCCCTGGCCCGTGGCCTGATCCGAAAAGTCCGGTTCCTCATCCTGGACGAGGGAACATCCGCTTTGGATGAGGAGAACGCTGTGGATATTGAAAAGAGCCTGGTAAGTCAGAAAGACTTGTGCGTGATTTTCATTACCCATCATCTGCGGTGCGGCATAAGAGACAAATTGACGGCAATTTACCATCTTAATGCAGAAGACCCTGCTGATCACGAAAAACAAAGCGCTTAAAAACGATCATTACCAAAAAACCCCATGTTTTTCTCCCACCGACCTGCAAATACTATCCAAGCCCGAATAAGCAAGAGGAGGAAAAAGCTGAGTTTTCGTCATATCTACATAAGGGACATCTCCATTTTTGTACGTTTTTCCCATAGACAGAATGGTGAATCTGTGGTATACTGTATTTGTGGTTAATTCCACATGACAGAGATTGTCACCCCCATCTCGTCATATGCCCATATCTCGTAGGACGCGAGACATCAAAAAGAATGTCCAACCAGTTGATCTTCCCGTAGAGCGCGGGAAGGGTAAACAAAAGAATGCTCACGGAGAAGACGGTCTGTGATTCAGGCCGTTTTCTTTTTGAACTGGAGATGTCGAATTATGTTAAAAACTGTCTTTTAACCGATGCGTTTTACCGGAGATACCAGAATTGTCCAGAGATTGAACAAAAGTTCACACGCCCGTATATTCGGGTCGAAGTTGTTTTAGATGGAATACTGTGGGCAATTCCGCTTAGATCCAGCATTAAGCATAAGTACGCAATCTGGACGGACAAGGATAATGGATGTGGAATTGATTTGACTAAGGCGGTTGTGGTTGAGCATTCTGCAGAGTACATCTCCGACACACAACCACATATCCGGGAAAATGAGTTTCGTGTTATCAAACAATTAGACAATCATTTCGTTGCAAGCAAATTAAAGAAATATATTTTGGATTATAAAAAGGCTAAGACGCATCCCGAGATAAAACGGAATGAGAATCTTCTGCGGTGCTCTACCCTGCAGTATTTTGAAGACTACATCTAAAATGGCATGAAACCAGAGTGAGCATATATTGGCAAGATGGAAACCTGTGTTGTTTCTATCATGGAATCGCCATTTTTGCTCTCATTCCTCATGTTCCAGGAGACTCCGTTTTGCGCATACTTGCCTGTTTACACTAAGGTTATTTACCAAAAACCCCCATGTTTTTCTCCCACCGACCTGCAAATACTATCCAAGCCCGAATAAGCAAGAGGAGGAAAACGAAAATGAAGAAGTTTTTAATTTTGACCCTCAGTGTGGCGCTGACCCTGACCATGTTTGCCGGTTGCCGGAGCAATGTCTCCGAAAGCACCGACGGCATGATTGAGGACACCGAAACCACCCACGCAACCCGCAATACGGAATCCACCCGGCAAACTGAACCCAGCAGAAATACCGAACCCAGCCGTCAGACCGAGTCCACCCGCAACACGGAAGACACCCGGCAGACCGAAGACAACCGGCAGACCCAACCCTCCACCGGGAATTCCGCAACGGATAACACCGACTCCACCAACCCCGGCGACAACGGAAGAAATACTCCGGGCAGCCACGGGAGAACCGGCCGCAACGGCAACAGCGGCAGAAACTCCGGCGTAACCGGCAGAAATGGTCATACCAACCCCACTACCGGTAACCCCAACGCAAGCAGAAAACCCATCGAGCGGGCAAAATAAGCAAAAGAAAAGCATGGAGGCCGTCTCAACCTCCATGCTTTTGATTTTAGCTTAAATCGGGCAATTTGTCCTCCGGCGGTGTGCCCCAGTGGAATCCGGTGCGGTCCAGACTGGCTTTCCATGTGTTACCGCAATTGCGGAATCCATAGCGGGTAAGCAAATCCGGGGTGTCCAGCCGGTCTTCCCGGGCGCACATGATAGCCCGGTTCTCCTGCCGGAAAATGCTGACGGCTTGCCCCAGAAACTGATCTTCCAACAGTACCCCACGATGCTCCGGCAACAGGCGCAGGGCTTCAATTGCGCCGTCGTGAACGCTGATGTATCCCACCGGCCTATCTCGCAACATGGCAAGATAAGTTGTCCAGTGACTTTCCGGCGGGATAAGCCCCGGAGGAAGAATGTCCATGGGCTTAAACCAGATGTTAAAGTCCTTGGCGTTGCCCTTGCGCCACCACTTCTGCCGGGCAAAGGTGGAAATCTCCTCCGGCAAATGGCTGGCGTCATTCAGATATTCATAAGTAAAGATCTCTCCGTCCCAAAACAGCTTGGATACGGCGGTATTATCACAGTAGGGGAGCTGTTCAAAGTCCAACCGGAAAAACAGCCTGGCCAGAACACCCCTGAGAACACTGCCGTGGCAGAAAATGGCGATGGTTTTTCCGGGATTCTCCTGCGCCAGCCGGGTCATGCCGGAAATGAAGCGTCCGGTGTACTCCGGGAATGTTTCCGCCCCCTCCACATGCCAGTGGACCGGGTCTTTGTTGAACCGGAGGAGTTCATCCGGCTCAAAGGTATCCAGATAGCCAAAGGGCACATCTTCCCACCGCCCGATGCCCACTTCCCGGAATGCCGGGTCACGGTGCAGAGGCAGATTCTTGGGCACATATACCGCACGGGCGGTGAGACTGGTGCGAATCAGGTCGCTGGAATAGCACACATCCACCGGGATGGACTGAAACCGCCGGGAGAGCGCCTCTACCTGCCTGAGCCCGGTGGCAGTCAACAGGGAGTCATACTGACCATGGATTCTCCGGTAGGCATTGCCCTCCGCCTCTCCATGGCGAACAAGATAGATTGTGGTCATTATGATTACCTCACAGGATGGTCATGTATCGGTTGAGATTCTTCAGCAGTTTTTGGGCGGCTTCTTTGGCGTTCTCCGGATAATCCCTGCCGTCAGAGTCCTCTGTCCGCCATGCGCCCAAAATGGAGCTGCCCGCACAGACGGCGGCCCCATGACCGAAGCGGTCAAAGGCGGGGATACACTTCTTGGGACTGGCTCTGCTGCTGTCTACGCCGGTAACCAGAAGGAACATCCGGGTATATTTCTCCCGAAGATTTCGGATCGGATTCGGGGTAAGGCGCGCCCACCACAGCGCCCACATCGGTATATCCGCCAGCCATCTTGCCGTCGGAGCCCCAATGCCCAATCAGATCCGCCATGGCAGTATGCACCAGCCGACCGCCCAGATACAAATCCTGAATCTCCACAGAAGAACGGTTGGGCGACTTTGTCAGAACAAATATGGACTTGCCGCCACCTTTGCAGTAGGGAAGCCAGAATGCTACTGCATCAGAACCGCAGTAGCCATTGAGCATGACGCTGTCCGCCGGATAGAAGGCATTGCTTCCAAAGACACGCTCAGCCAGAGTTTGCCCCACCTCGCTCCAGCCCTCGGGCAGGCCGTCCAGAATCACATAGTAGTCCAGTTCTTTGGCATAAGTCATGAGGGGCGGCAGAATCCCGAAGCCGTCAGGACCAAGAGCAAGGAAACTGCTCAAACAAAAGCGTACACCGGGGAGGATGCCCGCCAAAGATTCCAGCAGTCCCCGACAGAAGCGGTCATAGCACTGCGCCAGTGTGTCACATTCCTCGTAGAGAAAAGGCGGTATCAGATTGGGCGCAGGCTCTAAGGAGAGGATAATGGGATTCTTCCGGTTGCGGATTTTCTCTTGCAAAATCTGGATGGACATGGATATTCCCCCTGACAGCGCCAAAATCAGCTCTTGGGCGCTTTTTCTTCATTATACCACAATTCTCAGGTAATGCAAAGGAAAATCCGCGGTTCTTCCGAAATTTGTTTCCGTGGAAATACAGGCGAGCCGGGGTTATGGCAATTAATCTGCGCATACTAGGGAAGAAAGGGGGGAGAAACAATGAGAGGACTTGGCTTTGCGCTGACCATGGGGCTTGGTGTTGCGGTGGGAGCCGTGGCGATTTTGGCCATGCCACGGCAGAATCCTGCCCGGCGATTGGCTGACCGTGCCGCCGCCAATGTGGACGATGCCGCCCAGCAGGTGGTGGAAAAGTTGGGGTGGTGATGTGGCCCTTTACCCTGTGGTGGCAGTTTTTTTGCCGCCACGGGGTACATTTTTTCTATACCATTCATGTTTTTCCACTTTCGGGTCATACTAGCATTGAAAATCAAGGGGATGAAAGTGGTGGATTCAATTGCGGTATTTTTCCTGTGGGACAAAGATCATTACCGGCTCTGGGGCAAGGTGGGCGCTCAAAGAACTGAAGTTCCGGCGGTTGTTTCTGGTGACGGACCGGTTCTTCTCTGAATGTGGCACTGCAACGGAACTGTGTAAGGGACTGGCTTGTGAATACCAAATTTTTGACGGGGTTTTGCCTGACCCTACGGCAGAGCTGGCTGCGCGGGGGACAAAGGCACTACTGACCTTCGCACCGGATTTGGTGGTGGCATTGGGTGGCGGGAGTGTGATGGACTGCGCAAAGGCCATGCTGTTTTTCTCGGAACTGGATGTGCCCTTGGCGGCTGTTCCTACCACCTCCGGCTCCGGTGCGGAGGTGACGGACTTCGCCATTCTGACCTGTGACGGGGTGAAAAAACCTCTGGTCAGCGAAGCCCTGCGTCCGGACTATGCCATATTGGACGATGAGCTTCTCCGGGAACTGCCAAAAAGCCTGATTGCCGACGGTGGCTTTGATGTACTCTCCCATGCGTTGGAGGCGGCAGTGGGGAAAAATGCCGGACCTGTTACCGATGCGCTGGCCAGCCGGGCGTTCCGCACAGCTTATGGACTTCTCCCGGTGTCGTTTGGAGGCAATGCCGGGGTGCGGATGGAGATTCACGAGGCGGCCACCATGGCGGCTATGGCGTTCTCTCAGGCGGGTCTGGGGATTTGTCACAGCTTGTCCCATACCCTGGGCGGGATGTATCATATTCCCCATGGCAGACTCAATGCCATACTCCTTCCGGCGGTCATTTCCGTCAATGCCCAGGGCGCACAGGGGAAATATGCGGCACTGGCCAGAGATGCGGGCTTCTCCGGCGCGGCAGAGGCGTTGGCGGTGCGGAATCTGAAAAACGGAATCATCCGGCTCAGACGGGAGCTGAGACTGCCCGGGACACTGGCAGAGGCGGGGGTAAAACCGGCAGACCTGCGGCGCAATCTGGCAACCATTGTTGCTTCCGCCCTGAAAGACCCCTGCTGCAACACCAATCCGGTGGAGGTCACGGCTTCACTGCTGGAGGAGGTTCTCCGGGAGGTCATTGGTCGTGGGTGAATCGCTGTTGTCCGTGGGTATTGATGTGGGGACGTCCACAACCCAGCTCATTGTCTCCCGGCTGACGGTGGAAAACCGGGCTAACGCATATGCCGTGCCGGATTTAGACATCACCGGGCGGGAGATTCTTTATGAAAGCCCCATCCATTTTACGCCACTGAAAGATGCCGTTACTCTGGACGCGCCCGCCATCCGGGAGATTGTGGCAGAGGAGTACCAAAATGCCGGAATCCAGCCGGAACGGGTGAAAACCGGGGCAATCATCATCACCGGGGAGACCGCCCGGAAAAGCAATGCCCGGCTGGTGCTGGAGAACTTAAAAGCCTTCGCCGGGGCATTTGTGGTGGCGACTGCAGGACCGGATTTGGAGGGAGTGCTGGCGGCGAAGGGCTCTGGGGCTGTCCGCTGGTCGGCGCAGACCGGGAAAACCGTCCTGCATATGGACATTGGCGGCGGCACCAGCAACATGGCGCTGATTGAAGGGGGGAACATCGTTTCCACCGGATGCCTCAATGTGGGGGGGCGGCTTATTCGGGTAGAGGGGGGCAGAATCCGCTATCTCTCTCCGGTGCTGAATGGGTTGTGCCGGCTTTCTGTGGGAGACACCGTGGAGGAGGAGACTCTGCGCCCTGTGGTTAAGATGCTGGTGGAGGCATTGGAAATCGGCTGTGGTTACCGGGCGGGGACTGTTTCGCCGGGGCTGATTACAGACCGGGTAATGACACTTCCACCGGGGGAGGTGACCTTCTCCTTTTCCGGTGGTGTGGGAGAATTGCTGGACACCGAGACGGAAGACCCGTTCTGCTTCGGGGATATTGGCCCTATGCTGGCTTCGGAAATCCGCAGGAGCAGTCTGTGCCGGGGGGATTACTTTCTGGGGGAGCAGACCATCCGGGCGACGGTCATCGGGGCGGGCTGTTACAGCACCCAACTCTCCGGCAGTACGGTCTATGCCAGAAACATGGACTTCCCCCTGTCCAATCTGCCGGTAATCTCCCTGAGCCGGGAGGAGCAGGAGCTGAATGCCGATGATTTGCGGCGGCGGCTGGAAATCCTCTCCCAGCGGTATCAGCGGCAGACGGCGGCCATTTATCTGCCCGGCCTCACTGCCCCGGGATTTGACGCTTTGGATGCACTGGCAGGACGGCTGGCAAAAGCCATCACTGTGTTGCCTAAGCCCCATGTGATTGTCTCCGGTACGGACATGGGCAAGGCACTGGGACAGGCTTTGGCCACAAGGATTGAGGGAGGAATACTGTCTCTGGACGGACTGCGGTTACAGGGGGAGAGCTATCTGGATGTGGGTGCGCCGGTATCCGGAGGGGCGGCATATCCCGTGGTAAAAAAGACTCTGGTATTGGGATGAAAGGGAAGTGGAGAAATGATACTAAAGACAAGTTTATTGGGCAAGGTCTACAGCTTCAAGTCCATCAAAGAAGCACTGGCCAAAGCCAACGAGGACAAGACCGGTGACCGGCTGGCAGGCCTGGCGGCGGGAACTGCCCAGGAGCGGGTGGCGGCGAAGGTGGTGGTGGCCAATTTGCTGCTCAGCGATTTGCGGGAGAATCCGGCAGTGCCTTATGAGCAGGACGAGGTGACCCGCATCATTCAGGACGATGTGAACGAGCGGCAGTATGCACAGATTCGCTCCTGGACAGTTTCTGAATTGCGGGAGTATATTCTGGCGGAGACCACGACCGGAGAGGACTTGCGCCGCTTAAGCCGGGGGCTCACGGCGGAAATGGTGGCGGCGGTGACCAAAATCATGGGCAATCTGGACCTGATTTATGCCGCCCAGAAGATGCGCGTCACCGCCCACTGTAATACCACCATTGGTCTTCCGGGGACACTGTCCTGCCGCCTTCAACCCAACCATACCACCGACGACCCCGATGGCATTCTCGCCTCCACCTTAGAGGGGCTGACCTTTGGTGCCGGGGATGCGGTGATCGGGCTCAACCCGGTGACGGACTCTGCCCAGCGGGTCAAAGAGATTCTGGAGCGATTCCGGGAGGTCAGACAGCGGTGGAGCATCCCAACGCAGACCTGTGTCCTTGCCCATGTGACCACGCAAATGGCGGCACTGCAACAGGGCGCACCGGCAGACCTGATTTTCCAGTCCATTGCCGGCAGTCAGAAGGGCAACGAGGCCTTTGGGTTTACGGGAAAGACGCTGGAAGAAGCCAGGGATATGGCGCTGAAACTGGGAACGGCGGAGGGCCCGAATGTGATGTACTTTGAAACCGGACAGGGGTCTGAATTGTCCTCAGAGGCGCACTTTGATACCGACCAGGTGACTATGGAGGCCCGCTGTTATGGTTTTGCCAAGCGGTATCAGCCGTTTTTGGTCAATACGGTGGTGGGATTCATCGGACCGGAGTACCTTTATGATGCCCGGCAGGTGACCAGAGCGGGGCTGGAGGACCACTTTATGGGTAAGCTCACCGGAGTCCCCATGGGCTGTGATGCCTGCTATACCAACCACATGAAAGCCGACCAGAATGATATTGAGAATCTGGCGACCTTATTGACTGCCGCCGGGTGCAATTACTTCATGGGTATTCCGCACGGTGATGATATTATGCTCAACTATCAGACCACCGGATTCCGGGAGACGGCGGCACTGCGGGAAATCTTCGGTCTGACCGCAATCCCACCCTTCCAGAAGTGGCTGGAGGATATGGGTTTTGTGGAAAATGGACATCTCACCCCAAGAGCCGGTGACGGTTCGTGTCTGATGTAAGGAGGGAAAGCATGAATCAGGAAGAACTCAAGACCATGATTGCTCAGCTCCTGCGGGAGATGACACCGGGGAAAGAACCCATGGTTAAAGCCAGCGAATACCGCCCCACCACACAAGAGCAGGAGCGGGATACCAAAACCGGTACGGATTCCGCACCCATGCTGGAGGATATCTCCAAAATTGACCTGCGGAAGTTGTACTTGGTGGAGTCGCCCAGTGATGAACAGGGCTACCGGCATCTGCGGGAGAAGACGCCTGCCCGGTTGGGGATGGGGCGCTCCGGACCCAGATACAAGACCCTGACCCAGCTCCGCTTCCGGGCTGACCATGCGGCGGCGCAGGACAGTGTCTTCATGGAAATTGGCCCGGAATTTGCCCGGGACAATGGTCTCATCTTCACCAGAACCCTGTGTGAAAGCCGGGATCAATATCTGACCCGCCCCGATTTGGGCAGAGGCTTTGACCAAGAAAACGGGGAGATCATTGCCACCAAACTGCCCAAAAAGCCGGAAATCCAGTTGGTCATTGGCGATGGTCTGTCCTCTGCGGCGATTTTGGCCAATGCCATGGACTGTGCAAAGGCCATTATACAGGGCCTGAAGGCGGCGGGGAAGACGGTTGGCCCCATTTTGTATGTCAAAAATGCCCGGGTGGGTGCCGGTGATGCGGTGGGCGATCTGACCGGCTGCCGGGTGGTGTGTATACTGGTGGGCGAGCGCCCAGGGTTGGTTTCTGCGGAATCCATGTCGGCCTATATCACTTACGCCCCGCACCGGGGCATCCCGGAGTCCAAGCGCACCGTGGTTTCCAACATCCACCGACAGGGTACGCCTGCGGTAGAGGCCGGGGCACACATTGCGGAGTTGCTGTTGAAAATTCTGTCAGTCGGTGCTTCCGGCGTGGATTTGGCAGGAGGTGGAGTGCATTGAGCACGCGAATCCCGGTAAAAATACTCTGCGTACAGTATCTGCCCAATGCTGACCCGGCACTGTGCCGCAGTCTGGGGGTGGAGTCAGACTGGCGATGCTTGGGACTCCTCTCCACGGACAGCGATGACGCCACCTATATTGCTCTGGATCAAGCCACAAAAGACTCCACGGTTCATGTCAGCTATGCCCGGAGTCTGTATGCCGGAGCAGGCAATGCTTCGACGCCATTGGCGGGGGAAGTCGTAGGCATCCTCTCCGGACCTACGCCATCCGAGGTGCGCAGTGGTATGGAGTCGGCACTGGATCTTCTGCGCTCCGGGGAGGTGGGTTTTCAGTCGACGACGGCTAAGCCGGATTTGGTGTACCTTGCCTGTACCGTCAGCCGAACCGGAAGCTATCTCAGCAAAGAGGCAGGAATTCCGGAGGGACAGCCACTGGCTTATCTGATTGCACCTCCGGTTGAGGCCATGACTGCGCTGGATGCGGCGCTAAAAGCATCGGATGTTGAATTGGTGAAGCTTTATGGGCCACCGACGGAGACCAATTTTGGCGGCGGTCTGCTCACCGGCAGTCAATCCGCCTGCAACGCTGCCTGTGAAGCTTTTTCTGCGGCGGTGGAGGAAATCGCCCAGCATCCCATTAAGGAGGAATGACCATGGATCAGGATTTAACTTCCCGCCAGGAGGCGAGAGACCTGGCAAAGCGCGCGCAGGAGGCACAGCAAATCCTGCGGGGGTTTACTCAGGACAAGCTGGATGCCATTTGCCGGGCGGTCAGTGAAGCCTTTGAAGCCGCCGCCGCCGAGCTGGCACAACTGGCCTGCAAGGAGACCGGTTTCGGCAACCCGGAGGACAAAACCGTCAAGAACCGGTTTGCTGCCCGGGATGTATGGAATGCCATCCGGGATATGAAGACCGTGGGGATTCTCCGGCAGGACAGGGAGGCCATGGTCTGGGATGTGGGTGTGCCGGTGGGTGTGCTGGCGGGCATTGTCCCGTCCACCAATCCCACTTCTACCGTTTGCTATAAAGCCCTGATCGCCCTGAAAGCCGGATGCGGCATTGTCTTTTCGCCCCACCCGGCAGCGGCAGAGTGTACCCGGCGGGCGTGTCAGGTGGTGAGCATGGCGGCAGAGTCGGCGGGCTGTCCCAAAGGGGCGGTGAGTTGCCTGACTGCGCCCACCATGGAAGCCACGGAAGAACTGATGAAGTGCCCACAGGTAAGGCTGATTCTGGCTACCGGTGGACCGGGGATGGTGCGCGCCGCCTATTCTTCCGGCAAACCAGCCATTGGGGTGGGGGCAGGCAATGGTCCGGCGTATATCCACCAATCCGCTCATATAGAGCAGGCGGTAAAGCACATCTTCCGCTCCAAAACCTTCGACTATGGCACGGTCTGCGCTTCTGAGCAGAGCATTGTGGTGGAGCGGGATATGGACGAGCCGGTGAGCCGGGAGATTCTCCGTCAGGGAGGCTACTTCCTGAGTGACGGGGAGGCAGAGAAGGTGGCGGGGGTGCTGTTCCGTGCCGATGGGCGGCTGAATCCCAAGGTGGTGGGCAGACCTGCCGCAACAATTGCGGAGCTTGCGGGGATTGACGTGCCTCGCAGTACCCGGGTATTGCTTTCCCGGCAGAGTCAGGTGGGGCCAAAGAGCCCCTACTCCTGGGAGAAACTGTGTCCGGTACTGGCTTATTATGTGGAAGACAGTCAGGACGAGGTGCTGAAAAAGTGTGTGGCTGTCCTCCAACACGAGGGCGCAGGCCATAGCTTTATGCTCCATGCCACGGATGAGCAGGTGGTGCGCCGCTTTGCCCTGGAGATTCCGGTGTCCCGGTTTATGGTCAATACCCCCGGTGCGCTGGGGGGCATTGGGGCAAGCACCAACCTGTTCCCAGCACTGACTCTGGGCTGTGGGGCGGTTGGCGGCAGTTCTTCGTCCAATAACATTGGCCCCATGGATCTCATCAACATTCGCCGGGTAGCCTGGGGCAAGGAAAACGACGGGAAGACGGATAAAATGCCGGAAACGACTCCCTATAGCGAGGATACCATTGAAGCACTGGCGGCGGAGATTATCCGGCGGCTGACTTAACATCAAGGAGGAAATGAACAATGACGGATTTGAGCAATACCAACTCTCTGGGTATGGTGGAGACGAAGGGACTTGTGGGCGCAATTGAGGCGGCAGATGCCATGGTGAAGTCTGCCAATGTACTGCTGGTGGGAAAAGAGCAGGTTGGCGGCGGATTGGTGACCGTCATGGTGCGTGGTGATGTGGGTGCAGTGAAGGCGGCTACTGATGCCGGTGCGGCGGCGGCAGAGAAGGTTGGCGAGCTGGTCTCTGTCCATGTGATTCCACGACCCCATGCAGAGGTGGCGGCGATCCTGCCCAAGGGACGGGAAAACCGCCAGGAGAAATAAGCCATGGCGCTGTTTACGGCTGAGGCAGTCCGGGCCAATGTGCGGAATTCAGAGGGCAGGCGGGTATTCTACCTGGGGGCAGATGACCGCCTGACCCCCGGGGCGAAAGCTTATCTTCAGGAGCGTGGGATTGAGCTTCTTCCCGCGGCTCAGGCGGGGGGAAAGGTCTACCGGACACTTCATGGGGCGGTATTTACCGAAAAGCCGGAGAACATGACCCACCTCAATGCTCAGATTCTTGTGCCTAAGACCCATCCCCGCATTGCCTTCCGTGGTGCAATTGACACACTGGAGGCAGAATTGCTTCTGGCGCAGAAAACTGCCCAAATGGAGGGATATGACTCCATGGTCAAGGCACTGGGGGATGGGCTGGAACTGGCGAGGAAGATCATTGCCGCCGATGTGCTGGAAGAACCGCTGGAAGAACTGCTTCTCGATGGCCTGACCGATGCCCAACTCCGGGAGAGAAGTCACTTCCCCCAGAAATATTATGACCAGCCCCACTTCATGCCGGACAGTTCCTGCAGTTGGACGCTGCTCAATATCAACCGGGCACGGACAATGGTGCGTCAGGCGGAAATCCGCTTCTGTTGGGCATTCCGGGACACAGAGGGACGATGTACCCGGGAGGACATTCTCCGGGGGCTGAACCGCCTCAGCAGTTTCCTGTGGATTTTGGAGATTCGGCTGGCATCCGGAAAGGAGAATCGCCATGGATGAGTTGGAAAGACTGACCGGGGAACTGGTAGGTCGGCTCTTTGTGGAGGTGGAGGCTTCCGGTCGGCATGTCCATCTGACCCGGGAGCAGGCGCAGCGGCTCTTTGGCCATGGGCTGACCCCGGAACGGCCACTGTCCCAGCCGGGGCAGTACCTGTGTCGGGAGCGGGTTACCGTTGTTGGGCCAAAGGGGGAAATGAAGCATGTTGCCGTTCTTGGGCCGGAAAGACCGGAGGGACAAGCGGAACTTTCGCTGACCGATGGTATTGCTCTGGGGTTAAAACTGCCCATTCGGCTTTCCGGGGATGTCAAGGGCAGTCCCGGCATTACCCTCCGTGGGGACAAAGGAGAGCTGCGCCTGCCCTGTGGAGCCATTGCCGCCCAGAGGCACATTCATCTTCCGCCGGAAGAAGCGGAAAAGCGGGGGCTTAAAGACCGCCAGACCGTGAAGCTGAAGCTCCTGACCGAAAGACCGGTGGTCTTTGAGGATGTACAGGTGCGGGTGCGTCCGGACTTTGCCCCCAGAGCCCACATTGACTATGACGAAGCCAATGCCTGTGGATTCAGGAAGGGGGATTTGGGGTTGATTTGCCCGTGAACGAAGAATTGCTCTCTGCGGTGACAGCAAGAGTATTGGAAAAGTTGTCCTTGTGCGGTGCAACCGACCGGGCTGAGCACAGTGACCCGGACAGCCGGAATTTGCCCAAAGCCCTTCTGATTGGGACAAAGCCGGCGGAGGATTTGGGCTATGACTATGTATCCCGTGAACCTTATGAGGCGGTGGTACTGGGCAGTCTGACTACGGGGCAACTCCTCAGTTTTCATCAGGAGCAGGCATTGACGGCACTCTTGGAAGGAAAGCCGGTATACCTGTATCTTCCGGGGATAAACCGGGGGACGGGGAAAAACCGCCATCTTGAGGCAGAACTGGTCAGCGCACTGAACCGGCTGAAATCCTGGGGAGTCGTCATGCTCGATGGCGGCGGAAGAAAACGACTGGTGACGGCACAGGAAGCCATGCGGCTTAAGGCGCAGGGACTGCCACTGCCGCAGGAATGTATCCTGACTCCCTCTGCCCGGGATATTCTCTCCTGATAAAGATGATTACAATACAGGGCGAAAGGAGCGGATAAACGTGGAGATCGGAACGGTACGGGGTGCGGTTTGGGCCACCCGGAAAGCCGGCAGTCTGGGTGGCTGTGCCCTTCTGGTGGTGGATACGGCGCAGGGTATCCGGGTGGCGGCAGATGAACTGGGGGCAGGCATCGGAGACCGGGTACTGCTGACCTTCGGCTCTGCTGCCCGATTGAATATGACTGATGCCCCGGTGGATACATCGGTGGTGGCGATTCTGGATGACAGGGGGTGCAACGATGTCGGCCCATGAGATTCTGATTGCGGTGATGGCGTTTTTTGCGGTTTTGGGCGGCGTTGACCGGATTTTCGGTAACCGCATTGGCTTAGGTAAGGAATTTGAGGAAGGGATTCTTGCACTGGGTGCGCTGGCACTGTCCATGGTGGGCATCATCAGCCTGGCTCCGGTGCTGGCGGGTTTGCTCCGGCCGGTGGTGGTGCCGGTTTATGGGTTTCTTGGCGCTGACCCGGCCATGTTTGCCGGCACAATTTTGGCCAATGACATGGGTGGTGCCGCTCTTGCCGGAGAACTGGCAGGAAGTGAGCAGGCGGCGCAGTTGGGCGGTCTGCTGGTGGGTGCCATGCTGGGTGCGACGGTGGTTTTTACCATCCCGGTGGCGCTGGGAATTCTGGACAAGGAAGACCGACCCTATCTGGCCAAAGGTGTACTGGCAGGAATTGTGACCATTCCTGTGGGCGTGTTTGTGGGCGGTCTGGTGGCCGGGTTTCCGGCGACCATGATTCTCCGGAATCTGATTCCCATATTTCTCATGGCGGTGCTGATCGCTCTGGGGCTGTGGCGTTGGGAAAAGGCGATGATTAAAGG
Organism: Oscillospiraceae bacterium; assembly: GCA_015067725.1. Taxonomy (GTDB): domain Bacteria; phylum Bacillota; class Clostridia; order Oscillospirales; family Oscillospiraceae; genus Faecousia. The sequence goes on from SVLX01000019.1 coordinate 16,786, forward strand.
CTTCAGCATCTTCGGCAAGCTGATTGTGGCGGTGATAACGGTGGGCCTGTTGGCTGCCCTGGTGGAGAAGCTCACCGGGCTGGTGCTGATTCCCGGTATGGCGCCCATTACCGATGGCCTGTCGGTGGTGGGGGAGATTGCGCTGGTGCTGGCGGGTGCATTCCCGCTGGTCTGGACCATCACGAAACTCTTCCGCAAACCCCTCATGAAGCTGGGTGGGCTCTTGGGCATCAATGACCGGGCGGCGGCGGGACTCATTGCCTCTCTGGCCAATTCCATTGCCATGTTTGGCATGGTCAAGGACATGGACAGGCGGGGGAAAATCGTCAATGTAGCTTTTGCGGTGTCAGCGGCTTTCGTCTTTGGAGACCACCTTGGCTTTACCGCCGGATATGATGCTACAATGCTTCTGCCGGTAATTGTGGGCAAGCTGGTTGGCGGCGTCAGTGCGGTGGCTGTGGCACTTTGGATGAGCAGGGGAGTGGGCAAGGAAAGCAAAGCCTGACCCCGTCTAATGAAAAACACCCGACTGGTACCTTAAAATCCGGGTACTGTGTCGGGTGTTGCATTTTAGTTCTTGGGTGGGTCAGTAGGCAGAGCGATATACTCCAGAATATGCTCAAACAGCCGCTGAGTATTACGGATGCCGACGGTGTAACAGAGTTTCCCTTCCAGCATTACCTTGACCAGCAGACCACAGTTATACATACTGTTGAGATTCCGGAAGATGATGCCCCGGTTAACGTCCAGAATGTCGGCTATCTCATTGCAGTACCGGGGTTTGGTCATGCACAGGCGCATAATGTCCAGCCGAATCCGGTCGCCCAGCAACCGCAGACCGGTGACGTGCTCATCCATCAGCTTATCTTTGGGGACTTGCTTCATGGGACACAGGCAACTGGTGGGGCGAAGTTGCATATGCATGGTCTTCAGTCCACGCCAGACAGAGCGCTGATTCATGTGCTCGTAGACAAAGCGCATACGAATCCAGACCAGCTCCACATCCTCCTGAGGGACGGAACGCAAAAGGTCCTGGGGGTTGACGGTCAGGGTATCTTTTTTCCACCGCTCCAGCAGGGGGTCAAAACGCTCAACCCAAGGTTGCAACAGTCGCTCCAATTCCATAGCTACTGGTTTCATCAGGTGGATGAGGCGCTTCAGGTGCTTCTCATAATCGGAGAATACGGATACCAGCTCCCGCTTCAGCCCCTCCGGTGCGGGCAAACCACTGAAAATCTGCTTCAGCGGCAGTCCTGCATTGGATGGGCAATCCTCCAGCTCCACCGCCAGACAGCCGATGGAGGATGCATTAAACCCGATTTCCCGTTTGCGCCGATAGTGACCAAGAAGGCGATCAACGGCGGTGTCTAAATCGTCTGTGTCCAACTCAAAGAAGGAGGTAATCATAAAGGCGGCCAGACAGGAGGGAATCATGGGATCAACCTCAAGGGACCAGGGCTGGAAATAATAATTGAGCGCCGGGTCAGTGGGGTCCAGCTTACTGCAGGCTTGGTTGATGATGGCCGTAATTTCCCCGGGAGGGATGCATATTTCGCCCGGCCAGGTATAGGTATCCTGTGGGAGTTTGTGGTGATAGATTCGGATGGTATCCAGAGTCTCGTGGAGAATGGCTGGACCTCTGAGAATGGTGATGTCCATGAAAAAAACCTCTCTTGATGGCGCTTATGTCCATAATAACAGAGGTTTCACAACTTTGCAAGGGCTGTTTTCACTGGAAACCTTGATTTTTCTTTAAAATTACGGGAACGACAAATGGAACGCTTTTGAACGGGACGGAACAGAATTGGTGGAATGCCTTGGTTCGTTAAAATAGCCAAAAACAACAGTGGAATTTTGTGGAAAAACACAAAAACAAAAATCTTGTATACAAAATTGAAACATGGTATAATTCTGTTACATCAGGGACACCTGAAAAAATGTAAAGGAGCGTTATCTATGAAAGCAATGTTCACCAAAATGAAACGTACTCTTGCGATGCTTTTGGCGCTGGCGATGCTGGCGGGCATGCTCCCGGGCGTGGCTCGGGCGGCGGAAAGCACACCGGATGACGGATTCATGACCACCGCAAACGTGACGGATGAACTGTCTCAGGAGGAATTGGCCAGATTCTTCCGGGAGAACATGAATCCGGAAATCGTTTCCGAAGCAGAGCTCCCCGATCCTGAGGAAATCGTTCGGGTTATCGTGGAGCTGGATGAGGAGAGTCTGCTGGAGCGTCGGCAGGCTGAACACATGGATGCCATGCCAATGGACAGCTTCCTCAGCACCTCTGCTGCGCAGGAGCAACTCGTTGACATCCATACCGCCCAGACGCTGGTGCTGAACCAGATGCGGGAATCTGGAATCAGCAGTCAGGTGACTTATTCTTACAGCACCATCACCAGTGGCTTTGCCGCGAAGATTGCCTATAAGGATCTGCAAACGGTTGCGGCTATGGATGGGGTTAAGAATGTGGTCATCAGCCAGTTGTTCTACCCCGATGTGGTGGGCAAGGCTTCTCTGGGTAAGGCGTTGACCGCCGCTGAGATTGCCGCCTATGCCAACAACACCCAGTATCAGGGTGCAGGCATGGTCATCGGCATTCTGGATACCGGTCTGGACTGGAATCACGAGGCATTTGCCCAGGCACCGGAAGTCCAGCGGTTCACCCGGGATACCATGGAGCAAATTGCCAAGTATGATATCACCTATGATGAAGCGGGCAATCTCACAGAGGTCATTGCATACAGCTATGCGGCACTGTGGTATGCCCAGGCCAACTCCGGCAGTGAACTGGCCCTTCTGACTGCCGACGACCTGTACAAGAGCCCTAAGGTTCCCTTCGGCTTTGACTATGCCGACGGCGATGCGGATATTATCCCCTCTGCTACGGCAGTGACCAACTATGGCAATGACCATGGCACCCACGTTGCCGGTATCGCCGCAGGTAAGACAGTGGATGCTGAGGGTAATGTGACCTTTGCCGGTCAGTCCCCTGAGGCACAGCTTGCCATCTTCAAGGTCTTCTCCGATGGCTCCAGTGGTGCATCCACCGATACCTTGCTGGCGGCACTGAATGACGCCATTTTGCTGGATGTGGATGTCATTAATATGTCTTTGGGCTCTCCTGCCGGTTTTGCGGAGGAAGAGGCCGGTTCTGCGGTTCAGGTGTACTATGATACGGTGAAAGCCGCCGGTATTCTTCTGAACTGCTCTGCCGGTAATACCTATTCTTCCAGCATGGGCGGCCCTCAGAGCGATTATCCCCATGCGGCTGACCCGGACAGTGGCGTTATCAGCTCGCCCAGCTCCTATGACGCCGCCCTGAGCGTGGCCTCTGTCAATGCCAGCGAGACCAAGACATTCGGTGTGGGTCAGGAACTGGTTCCCTTCAACGATGTCTCCGGCTATGATTTTGCCGCTCAGCTTCTGGGCGACAAGACCGAAGCGACCTTCCCCTACGTGATGGTACCCGGCTTCGGCGCGCCGGAAGACTATGAGGGTATTAACGCAGAGGGCAAGATTGCCGTGGTTATCCGTGGCAGCCTCAGCTTCAACGACAAGCAACTCAATGCCGCCAATGCCGGTGCAATTGGCTGTATCATTTATAACAACAAAGACGGCTATCTGCTGAATATGGCCGTTGACAACTACAAGATTCCTACCGTCTCCATCAGCTATGTCAATGGCCGGATGATGGAGAATCAGCAGGATAAGACCCTGACCCTGACCACTGCCGGTGGCATGGTGTCCATGAGCGATTTCTCCTCCTGGGGTCCTCTGCCCAATCTGGAGCTGAAGCCTGAGATTACGGCTCCCGGTGGCGACATTTACTCCAGCCTGCCTTTTGCTCAGTATGGCTATATGAGCGGTACTTCCATGGCCAGCCCCTATCTGGCGGGTATCTCTGCCGCCGCCATGGAGTATGTCACCAAGCTGTATCCCGCTATGGCAGATGCCGACAAGCGGGCGATGGTCAATCAGCTCCTGATGAGTACCGCCGATGTGCTCTATGACGACAAGGGCGTTCCGTTCTCTCCCCGTCGTCAGGGTGCAGGTATGGTGGACTTGGCGGCCGCAGTCAATACCCCGGCTTTCCTGTATGTCAAGGACAGCGACAAAGCCAAGATAGAGCTGGGTCATGATCCCAATAAGGTGGGCAAGTATGACCTGAGCTTCCAGGTGAAGAATCTGGATGCCTTCGACGTTTCTTACGATGTGAAAACCATGGTGCAGACGGAGACCATCAGCGCCGACGGTCAGTTTATCCTGCAGGCCGGTCATCTGCTGGAGTCTGTTGCGGAAATTGCCATTACCGGTGGCACTGTGGAAGGCAGCACCATTACCGTCCCTGCCCGGGGTGAAGCTACCGTAGTGGTGAGCCTGACCCTGAGCGAGAGCGCCCGGAATTATCTGGATGCCTTTGAAAACGGCATTTATGTGGAGGGCTTTGTGGAGCTGACCAATGCCGATGACCCTGCCCTCTCCCTGCCGTTCCTGGGCTTCTATGGTGACTGGACGCAGGCTCCCATCTTTGAGGAAGCCGATTATTACAACGGTCTGCCGGTTAAGCGTTTTGCCACCGTTCCCACCGGCGTATACGCCATGATGTATGTGTTCCCTCTGGGTACTTATCCTTTCGTCATGCCTGAGGGTTATACCGAACCTGCCCCCAGCAAGGACTTGATTTCCCTGAATCTGGGCAGTGGCAACGGCATCAGCAACCTGTATTATCTCCAGTCCGGTCTCCTTCGTGGCGTAAAACACGCCGATGTGCAGATTACCGATGCGGATACCGGCGAGCTGATCCATTCCGCCTCCGGACTCAATACCCGCAAGGCATACTACAATGCCTCCGCCGGTACAATCCGTGCCGGTATGGTGGGCGATGTTTGGCCTGCCCTGATGAGCTATAGCGCAAATGTGGCCAGCGGTACCCAGATGAACTATGAGGTGACCACCTGGCTGGATGTGGAGGGCGCACAGAAGAATGCCCGCAATACCTACTCCTTCCCGCTGACCGCTGACTCGGAGTTCCCCTGGGTAGTCAATCGGAATGAGCTAAAGTTCTATTATGGCGAAGACGGCAGAGTCTATCTGGACTTGGTGCTCACCGATAACTTTGCTCTGGCGGCCGCAACCCTGTATTCCGCCACTGAGGGCAGAGACAGCTATGGTCGCCCCACTGGCGGCACTTCTCCCGGCAGTAACTATTATGATGGTATGACTCCTGTGCTGAAGGAAGACGGTAGTGTCTACCGCAATTATGAAGAAGCCACCGTCACCTTCGATGTGACCGACTTCTATAAGGAACTCTATCAGGGTGTATTCTATGTTCTGGCGTATGACTGGGCCATGAACGAATGCTGTCTGAAGATATCCCTTGATGAGATTCCTGTCACAGAGATTAAACTGGATACCACTGAGGCAACTCTCCCCATCCGGGGCTATGTCCAGCTCAATGCCACCGTTATCCCCGACAACGCCACCAATCAGGCACTGACCTGGACCAGCTCTGATCCTGCTGTTGCCGAGGTGAGAAGTGGTCTGGTCAAGGCGATTGCCCCCGGCACGACAACCATTACCGTGAAAGCCGATGCCTACAGCGATGTCTTTGCCGTTTGCAACATCACCGTCACCGAGGAAATGGGTCCCGATGTCCCCATGGAGGACTTTATCCTCAGCAGAACCGGCGTCAGCCTCTATGCCGGGGAAACCAATTCCCTGGTTCGGCTGACGGCCTATACCCCCTATACCGCCACCAACTTCGACCTGACCTGGAGCTCCTCTGACGAGGCCGTGGCTACTGTGGACGAAAATGGTGTGATTACCGGTGTTTCTGCCGGTACTTGCGTGGTTACGGCCAAGGCGGTTCTGGGCGATGCCTTTAAGGAAGTCAATGTTACCGTCCGGGAGCTGGAGCATGGCACCGGCAGCTTCTCCATTGATGGAGATGTGCTGGTGGGCTACAGCGGCACGGAGGAGACGGTCACCGTACCTGACGGCATTCGGGTCATCGGCGACAATGCCTTTAAGGGCAATACCTACATTAAGCACGTGATTCTGCCGGACAGTGTTCAGGAGATTCGCTATCGGGCCTTCTATGGCTGTACCAATCTGGAGACCATGGCGATGCCTGAGACCATCCATGCCCTGGGTGAGCAGAGTTTCTATAACTGCAAGAAACTCACCACCTTCGGCCTGACGGAGAAGGGTGTAATTCCCGGCGGCATGACCGAAATCCCCAAAGGCTGTTTCTATAACTGTAATGCCCTGCAGGGCGAACTGGTCATTCCTGAGGGTGTTACCACCATCTGTCAGGAAGCCTTCTATGGACTCAAGGCGATTACCAGCATCACCATGCCCAACACCGTAAACAGTTGGGGTCCTGAGGGTGCTTATGCCCAGTTCAGTGGCTGTAGCAATGTTACCAGCATTACCCTGTCTGAGAATTTGACCAGCCTGCCCCGGAACTGCTTCTTTAGCTGTACCAGTTTGACCGCACTTCCCGACCTGAAGAACATCACCGAACTGGGCAATGCCTGCTTCCAGCACATGGACGGGGCCAAGGAAATCGTAGTTCCTGCCCAGATTACCTATATGGGCAACCTCTGCTTCGCCTATTGCGATGTTCTGGAGAAGGTGGAGATTCTCGGCGACCCCGACATGGGCACAGATGCCTTTGCCAATGCGCCGATGCTGACCACCGTTACCGGTAATTTCACCACCATCGGTGAGTCTATGTTTGAGAAGTGTACCAGTCTGGTGTCTTTCCGGATGCCTGACCAGGTCACCTATATTGGCAAGAATGCCTTTATGAGCTGTACGGCGCTGGAATCTGTGGTATTCCCCGCCAGCTACTCGGCACTCACCCTGTCTATGGGTGTTGAGCCCTTCAAGAGCTGCAAGGCGTTTACCGGCATGGTCATTGAAGATGGCTGTGCGGCGGTGAAGTTTGTGGATGGCGCGCTGTACTCCGGCGACGGCAAGAAGCTGATTTGCTTGCCCGCTGACTTCAAGGAGACCAATTATACTGTAGCCGACGGCGTGGAAGTCATTGGTTCTTGCGTTTTCTATGGTAATACTGCCCTCACTGGTGTTACCTTCCCCAACAGCCTGAAGGAAATCGAGGAATACGCCTTCTATAACTGCTCCAAACTCACATCCATTGACTTGCCGGATGGGGTGGAGACCGTTGGGCAGTATGCCTTCTATAACTGTGCCGCAGTCAAGACACTGGATTTGGGCAAGAGCCTGAAGGCAGTCACCTCCAATGCTTTCCGAGGCATGAAGCTGGTGGAGTCCATTATCCTGCCCGATACCGTGACCACCGTTGCGGACTATGCCTTTAAGGACTGCCAGAATGCCACCACCATCATCATTCCTGAGGGCGTGGTGTCCATTGACAAGTATGCCTTTGAGACTTGTAAGAAGGTGGAGTCCCTGATTCTGCCCTCTACCTTGAAGGAACTGGGTGTACGTGCATTCTATAACTGCAACGCCGTCAAGGAGATTGACTGCGGTGGATTGACCATGATTCCGGAGTATGCATTCTATGGATGCAAGCTGGCGGAAAAGCTGACCCTCAGCGATGAGGTGACCACTGTTGGTCCGTCTGCCTTCTATAACTGCTGGGCGCTGACGCTGGAGCGGTGGCCATCCAAGCTGGAGAAGGTGGAAAAGTACGCCTTCTACATGATGCGGGCACAGCAGAACTTCGACCTGTCCGCTACCCGCATCACCACTATTGGCCCGTCTGCCTTCTATCAGCCCTATGAAGCCCGCAGTATCGTCTTCCCCAATACCCTGCAGACCATCGACAGCAAGGCATTCGCTTACCTGAATTACAATAAGCCCGCCTATGTCACGGAAATCCATATTCCCGCCAAGGTGAGTTACATCGCCAAGGATGCCTTTACCTATGCCAACGGCTTGCAGAGCATCACCGTCGACCCGGCCAACAGCGTCTATACCGCAACCAACGGCATCCTGATTCTGCTGGAAACCGGCGAGCTATATCTCTGGCCCATGGCCAACACCACCACGGAGTTCACTGTTCCTGCCAACATGACCTCCATTCCCAGCAAGATGTTCCAGAACAACGCCAGCCTGAAGAAGATCACCATTCACTCCGGCGTTACCTACATCGGCACTTATGCCTTCTCCGGGTCGGATATTGAGGAATTTGTCTTTGAGCCCTGCGCCACGGAGCTGGTCATCGACAACAGTGCATTCAGCAACTGTGAACTGGTGACGGAGATGAATCTGCCTTATGGTACTACACTTTTGGGCAGTAGCGTATTCAATGGATGCGACAATTTGCAAAAGGTCAACCTGCCCGATACCATTACGGAAATGGGCGCCAATACCTTCGCTTACTGCGTCAAACTCTCTGACGTGAAGCTGCCCGCCAGACTCAGTGTTATGCCCAACTCCGCCTTCTCCAACTGCCCCAGTCTGGAGGAAATCACCCTGCCTGCCGCCATGAATGACTGTGGCATGGGTCGGGTGACCAGTCCTTTCTCCTTCTGCACCAGCCTGAAGAACATTTGGGTTGAGGAAGGCTCCCGCTCCTTTAAGAGTGTGGATGGCGTACTGTATAGTCTGGACGGTAAGACCCTGTGGATTTATCCCATGGCCCGTACAGAAACCACTTATGCCATTCCCGAGGGCACTGTCCGCATTGGCAACCGTGCATTCCTGAACACTGCCGCACTGGAAAGCGTCTCCTTCCCCAGCACACTGGTTCGTGTTGGCGACATGGCCCTGTATATGTGCAACAACCTGAAGGACTTCTACTTCAACGGCATGACCGCTCCTGTTCTGGAGACAGACCTGTCCTCTTATGGTGGCTATTTCAATTATGCCGCTTACTGGAACTTCGTAGATAAGTGGATGGAAGTGGACACCAGCACCGGTAAGGTTATCCCCAACAGTCTTGGCCTGAACCTGTACTATCCTGAGAATGCTCAGGGTTACGATGCCTATGTCTGGGAGATTTACTTCCAGTCCGGCAGTACCAACGTGATGGATGCCAGCTATTTCACTGTGACCGGTCTTAATGTGGTGGAGATCGAAAACCGCAATGCTCTGCTGACCTGGGATGTGGTGAGAAAGTCCGGTGCTGAGTCCATCACCTATAAGGTTGAGCGCTCTGCCGCCACCCACATTGTCACTGAGACCCAGGATACCTGGCTGTATCACGGCTTTGAGACGCTGGCTGATGGTCTGACCGATACCAATTACACCGATACCACTGCACTGGACTTTGGTTTGCACTATGCCTATCGGGTCAGCGCCTACAATGCTGACGGGGATACCGGCCCTGCCGCCATTGCCACCTTGTACATTGATGCCGACGGAGAAAACGCCGATGAGCTGGCTGCGCTGGCAGTCATTAAGGCCATCGAAGCCCTGAAGCCCATTGACCGGCTCACGCTGGAAGATGAGTCCCGTATTCAGGATGTCCTGTCCATGTACAATGCCCTGACTGAAGCACAGAAGGCTCTGGTCAGCAACTACCCCGATCTCCTTGACGCCCTGAACCTGATGGACCGGCTCCATGCGCAGGTGGTCATGGAATTGATTGCCAATCTGCCCAATCCGGAGCACATCGACCAGAATGACAAGGCTGAGGTTGAGGCTGCCCGGAAAGCCTATGATGCCCTGACCGAAAGCCAGAAGAAGCTGGTGGAGAACCTCCAGAAATTGCTGGACTGCGAAAAGGCTCTGGAAGATGACCACAGCCAGACCGAGATCCGCAACGCCAGAGAAGCCACCTGCGAAGAAACTGGCTACACCGGCGATACCTACTGTCTGAAGTGTGGTATGATGGTGCAAAAGGGACAGGAGATTCCTGCTCTGGGTCACAAGACAGAGATTCAGGGCCAGAAAGAAGCCACCTGCACCGAAGCCGGATTCACCGGAAACGAAGTCTGCACCGTCTGCGGCAAGCTGATTCAGGCGGGTCAGGTCATTGAAGCTCTGGGCCACACCACCGAGGTTGTGGGCCAGAAGGAAGCTACCTGCACCGAAGACGGCTATACTGGTGACACGGTCTGCACCGTCTGCGATGAGATTCTGGAGAAGGGCAAAGAGATTGCCGCACCCGGCCATGCCACAGAGGTTGTGGGGCAGAAGGATGCTACCTGCACCGAAGATGGTTATACCGGCGATACCATCTGTACCGTCTGCCAAGAAACGCTGGAGCAGGGTGAAGTGATTCGTGCTCATGGTCACAGTCAGGAGTTGGTTGGTCTGAAGGAGGCCACCTGCACCGAAAATGGATACACCGGCGACATCGTTTGTAATATCTGCGGCGAACTGCTGGTGGCTGGTGAGGAAGTGCCTGCTCTGGGTCACACCACGGAGATTGTGGGGCAGAAGGAAGCTACCTGCACCGAAGATGGCTATACCGGAGATACCGTCTGCACTGTCTGCGGCGAAACCGTGGAGCAGGGTCAGGTCCTTCCTGCCAACTGCCCCGCCAAGCAGTTCAGCGATTTGGATGTGAACCAGTGGTATCATGATGGCATCTGCTTCATGCTGAAACAGGGCCTGATGCAGGGTGTGGACGAAGAAAAGGCCATCTTTGCCCCCAATGCCACACTGACCCGGGCCCAGATGGTGACGGTGCTGTACCGTGCAGCCGGAGAACCCGCCGTCGAGGAGTTGAGCAACCCCTTCTCTGATGTTTCCAACGAAACTTGGTACACCGATGCCGTCATTTGGGCATACCATGCAGGTCTGGTCAAGGGTATGGACGATACCACCTTTGCTCCCAATGCCGCCATCACCCGGGAGCAGATGGCCACTATTCTCTACCGCAGAGCCCAGGCGGATAAGGTGGAGGAAGACCACCTCGCCCGCTTCACGGATAGAGACCGGATTAGCGACTATGCTGTCGAAGCCATGAATTGGGCGGTTGCAAATGGCTTCATCACCGGCATGGACGAAACGACCCTTGCTCCCGCCGCCACGGCCACCAGAGCCCAGATGGCAACCATTCTTATGCGGGTTCTGACGACCATTGGCTAAGAAAAGCGCATCTCTTTAACCGATAATTCCCATGACACCGGGGGGCGCAAGTCCCCCGGTAAGATTTTTGCGCAGTGACCAACCCTGACGGACAGGGGAGAGGAAAATCTTTCGGTAATCGCAGAGAAATTTTTGTCGATGAGTTGACATTCCGGTCAATCCGCTGTACAATAAGGTAACTCCCAGCATTGGGAGACGATTATCCATTATGGAGGAATTTAACAAATGAAGAAACTGCTTGCTCTGCTGTTGGTTGTTGTCATGTCCTTTTGTTTGATGACCGCCTGCGGCAACGACGACAACACCGAGACCACCGGTTCCACCACTGAAGCCACTGATAATGTGGAAGGCACTGGTACCCCCACCGAAGAAACCGCCGAGCCCACCGAAGAAGTGGTCAGTGGTGGCGACATCGTTCCCGACCTGCCCGCATCCGACGGCTCTCTGGAAACCATCGACTACAGCACCCTGCCTGCTTCCGACGGCGATCTGGAAGACGGCGAATAAGTTAACCGAATACCCCCTGCTAGGACGTTACATTACGATTATTGGATTTGGAGGAAATTAACATGAAAAAGCTTCTGGCTATCCTTCTGGCATCTGTTCTGGTTTTGTCCCTGTTTGCGGCTTGCACCCCGTCTGACGCTGGCAATAACGCCGGCGATGGCGAAGACCTCAGCGTAGCGCTTGTGGTTGCCGGTACTTTCGGTGACCGTTCTTTCTACGACTCTTCCAAGGAAGGCACTGACCGTCTGGCCGAGGACTTCGGCGTGGAGGTCAAGACCATCGAATGCAACAATACCGACCATAAGCAGCAGATTTACAATGCTGCCGATGTTGCCGATGTCGTCGTTCTGGTGGGCTGGGAATTCTTCGATGTGGAGTTTGTTGCCACCGAGTATCCCGATGTTAAGTTCATCTGGATTGACAATGCCACCGCCGCTCCTGTGGCCAATGTGCTGAACATTACTTATGCCCAGAATGAGGGCTCTTTCCTGGCCGGTTATATTGCCGCCAAGATGTCCCAGACCGGTATTGTCGGCGCTGTTGGCGGTCAGGATACCGACACCATCAACGACTTCATCGTGGGCTACAAGCAGGGCGCTGCCTATGCCAACCCCGATGTTCAGGTGGAAGTTCAGTATGCCGGCACCTATGATGACCCCGCCGTGGGCAAGGAATGCGCACTGACCCTCAATGAGAAGGGCACAGACGTTATCTTCCAGATTGCTTCCAAGACCGGTGACGGTGTCTTTGAGGCCGCCCAGGAGAAGGACTTCTATGCCATCGGTGTTGACGCCGACCAGAAGCATATTGCCGACGATGTCATCATCTGCTCCATGACCAAGGGCGTAGGCGACTCCATTTACACCGCCATTGCTGAACTCATCGACGGTGACGCATCCAAATGGGGTACCACTTGGGTTGCCGATCTGGCTACCGGCTATGTGGGCATTGGCTATGGCGAAGAGGGCGCTACCCAGCAGGTCTCTGATGAGTTGAAGGCTGAGGTTGAGGCTCTGGTTGAAGACATCACCACCGGTGAGATCGTGGTGGAAACTACCCGCTAAACCGATTCCGGGCAAAGTCCCGGAGTGACCCCAACGATTTGGGCCTGCCCTGCGTATTGCTGCGGCAGGCCCTTTTTCCTCTTGCTTCGTGGCGCAGTAAAAGCACCCCAGTATGCCTGGGGAGAATAAGACGGAGGTGGACCTCTTGCGTGAACCCATTGTGGAATTAAACCACATATCCATGGAATTTCCCGGCGTCCTGGCCAATGACGATGTTTCTCTTACCATCCATAAGGGCGAGATTTTTGCTCTTGTGGGTGAAAATGGCGCAGGAAAGAGTACGCTAATGAACATCCTCTATGGTATCCACACCCCAACCGGTGGCAGTCTCACCATTAGAGGGCAGAGAGTTACCCGGTTTGATCCCCGCACAGCCATGAGTCTGGGTGTCGGTATGGTTCACCAGCATTTTATGTTGGTGCCTTCCTTTACGGTGGCGCAGAACATTGTCCTCAGCCGGGAGCCCCGGAAGGCAGGTATCCTCTTTGACGGAAAGAAGGCCAAAAACCAAGTGGAGAGTCTCTCCAGGGAATTTGGCCTCCGGGTCGACCCGGATGCAGTGGTTAGCCAAATCAGTGTCGGTCTTCAGCAGCGGGTGGAGATTCTCAAGACCCTCTACCGGGGTGCGGAGATTCTGATTCTGGACGAGCCGACTGCCGTCCTGACCCCGCAGGAGACGGATGAGCTGTTCCAAATCCTCCGGAAAATGGTGCAGGAGAAGGGGATGACCGTCATCATCATCACCCACAAGCTTTATGAAGTTATGGCCATCTCTGACCGTGTGGGCATTATGCGTCAAGGTAAGCTGGTGGGTCTGGAGGAGACGAAGAATGTCAACGAACGGCTGCTGGCCTCTATGATGGTGGGCAGAGAAGTGCTCCACGATCCCTATGACAAGTCCGGTGAGCCGGGCCTGCCCCTGATTCGGGTAGAGAACCTGGAGGTACTGGATAACCGTGGCCTAAAGGCAGTCCGGGGTGTATCTTTGGAAGTCAGGGCCAATGAGATTCTGGGCATTGCCGCCGTTGAAGGCAACGGACAAAGCGAACTTCTGGAGGCAATTACCGGGCTTCGTCCGGCAGTATCCGGTCAGGTTCTGCTTCATGATCAGCCCATTACCGGCATGACCCCCGGACAAATTCGCCAGTTGGGGCTTTCCCATGTGCCGGAGGACAGATTGGCTACCGGTGTGGCAAAAGCGGGCGATGTGGCAGAGAATCTCCTGATGGGTAAGCAGAGGGAGAAGCGATTCACCAAATTCGGCATCCACCTTAAGCAAAAGATGGTGCAAGAGTACTGCCGGGATCTGGCGAAGGACTATGATGTCCGGTCGGCCGGTCTGGATGTGACCGTGGGCAGTCTCTCGGGTGGCAATGTGCAGAAGGTGGTCATTGCCAGGGAATTCTCCTTCGATGCAGATACCCTGGTGATCTCGCAGCCCACCAGAGGCGTTGATATCGGTGCCATTGAGTTCATTCATGATCGCATCATGGATAAGCGGAATCAGGGCTGTGCCATTTTGCTGGTTTCTGCGGATTTGGATGAGGTTTTCCGCCTCTCTGACCGGATTATTACCCTCTACGAAGGAAAAATCACCGGAGAATTCCGGGCGAGCGAAATCTCCAAAGAGGAGATTGGCTATTACATGACCGGCGCAAGAAAGGAGGAGGCAGACCATGGCGAATCCCATTAAGAAAAAGGGCGTCAACTGGGGCTACCTGGGCTCACTGACGCTGTCTGTCTTCCTTGCACTGGTGGTTGGCGGCATCATTATGGCAGTTGCCGGACATAATCCTATTCAGGCATACGGAGAGCTCATCAAGGGTGCGACCGGCTGTCAGGATGTGGGCGAATTCTTTACAAAACTCTTTACCAAACGGCAATTCGGTAACACTCTGGAGTATACCATGGTGCTGTGCCTGACAGGTCTGGCTTGTGCTCTGGGCGCAAGAGTGGGCATCTTTAACGTGGGCGGCGAAGGTCAGCTCTATTTGGGTGCCATTGTCTCGGCTTATCTGGGCGTATTGCTCGCTGGGGTTTCTCCGTGGGTGGTGATTCCCGTGGCGGCGCTGGGTGCTATGGCCGTGGGTGCGTTCTATGCCTGGATTCCCGGTGTACTCAAGGTGAAGCTGAAGGTCAATGAGGTAATCACCACCATTATGATGAACTCCATTGCCATTTACCTCTGCGCTTACCTGTCCAGTGGCCCATGGAAGACCAGCGAGGGTAACCGGGTCTCTGGTACAGAAACGTTGAGTGCCGACTTCCAGTTTGGTAAGCTGATTCGTGGTTCTTCTCTGACCACTGCCATTTTTGCCGCCGCCGTGGTGGCCATTGCGGTGTGGTATGTGATGAGCAAAACCACCACCGGCTATAACATGAAGATGACCGGTTTCAACAGCCGCTTTGCCTTCTTCTCCGGGCTGAAGACGGACATCATTATGATTGGCTCCATGTGCGTCTCCGGTGCCATGTGCGGTCTGGTGGGTATGTTTGAAGTCTATGGACTCAAGGGCAGCTATCAGGATGGCATCAGCAACGAATTCTATTTTGATGGGCTTTTGGTGGCCATGATTATGCGTTATAAACCGGCGGGAATCATTGCCATGAGCCTGCTCTTTGCGGTGCTCCGGGTGGGTGCATCGGGGATGGAGCTCAATGCCGGTGTTCCCGGTGAGCTGTACCGGATTATTCAGTCTGTCATTATCTTCTTCATGGCCGCAGAGAGCGGTATCTCTGCCGCAGTTAAGGCGAGAAAGGCCAGAATCAAGGCGCAAAAGGATGCTGCGGCCAGATTGGAGGGGGCTGTTCATGGGTAATTTATTTACGGTGGGGCTGTTCCAACAGATGCTCCGCAGTGCCACCCCTGTGGCGTTGGCGGCAACCGGTGGCTCCATGACCGAACACGCCGGAATCATGAACATCGGTATGGACGGCATGATTCTTATGAGTGCCTTTACCGCTGTGGCGGTGAGCTGGGCGACGGGCTCGGCCTGGCTGGGTGTGCTGGCGGCGGTGCTGGTGGGTATTCTGGTGGGGCTGTTCTTCGCCCTGTTTGTGGTAAAATTCAAGAGTGATGAGTTTATCATTGGTACTGCGCTGAATATCTTCGCCGGCGGCATTACCGTCTTCCTGCTCCGCACCATTTTTGAAGTTAAGGGCACATTTCAGGGCACTTCTGACCATCCTGTGGTGGGTCTGCCCAAACTGGATTTGGGTGCACTGGAGAATATCCCCATCCTTGGACCGATTCTCGATGGTAGTTCTGTCTTCATTCTCTTAACCTGGATTCTGGTGCTGGTCATGTGGGTTTTTGTCTATAAGACGCCCTATGGCTTCTGGATGCGGGCTTCCGGCGAGCGTCCGGATACCTTGAGAACTGCGGGCATTAGTCCGGAGAAGATGAAGTGGATGTCCTCTGTACTATGCGGCGTGTTCTGCGGTCTGGCTGGGGCCCAGCTCTCTCTGGGGAATGTGACCATGTTCTCTGAAGGCATGAGCAACAGCCGGGGCTATGTGGCCTTTGCCTGTGTGATTTTCGGCGCGGCGAACCCGGGGAAGGCTTATCTGGCGGCGCTGATGTTTGGCTTCTTTGACGCGCTGGGTTTCCGGCTTCAGGAGTACAACATCAACTCCAACCTGACGGCCATGATTCCCTATGTGATCACCGTGGCGATGATGGTCTATGTGGTGGTTCGCAGTCAGCGGCGCAAGACGGCCCGGCAACAGGCAAAGTGATGATTCGGAGGGATATGGATTGTTATTGACGGTGATTGAGATTCTCTCTGCCCTTGGGGCGCTGGGGCTGTATTTTGGCTTTGGCGGGGCAGGGGCATGGTCCTGGTTGTGGATGATTCCGGTGTATTTCCTGGGTTTCTTCCTGCTGGGACTTCTGGTGTTATTCCTGATTGTGGTCATTTGGTGCAGTACCATTGACCTCAATAAACCGGTGGAGCAGGAGCGGCGGTTTGACCGACTTCTGGTGGAGCAATACTGCGGCTGTCTGATTCGGCTGTTCCACATCAAGCTGGATGTGGTGGGTTTGGAGAAAGTACCCAAAGACGGCAGATTCCTTCTGGTCTGCAACCACATCCACCTGATTGACCCCGGCTTCCTCCTGTGGGCATTCCGGGGTAAGCAACTGGCCTTTATTGCCAAGAAAGAGACGGGAAGTATGCCGTTTGTCAACAAGGGACTTCACGCCGTACAGGGTCAGCGCATTGACCGGGAGAATGACCGTGAGGCTCTGGTGACCATCCTCAAGTGTATCGACCTCATCAAACAGGACAAAGCCAGCGTTGCGGTCTTCCCTGAGGGCTACACCAGTATGGATGGCATTCTCCATGAATTCCGCAATGGTGTCTTCAAGATTGCCCAGCGGACGAAAGTGCCCATTGTGGTCTGCACATTGAAGGGATCTTCCCGGGTGTTCCGGGATATTGCCCATTTCCGCAGACCCCATGTGCGGCTGGAGCTGGTGGATGTGGTGGATTCTGCTGTCTTTACCGGGACAAAGGATATGGGCGACCATGTTCACGCCCTGATGGCAGAAAACATTGGAGACAACGTGGGGTAAACTGAAGAGATGATGACTGAGATTTATTGCCACCGGGGATACAGCGGAAAGTATCCCGAAAACACCATGTTGGCCTTTACCGAAGCCACCAAAACCGGCACAGAGGGCATTGAGCTGGATGTCCACCTGACCAAAGATGGGGAAGTGGTGGTCTTTCACGATGAGCGACTGGACCGGATTACCGATGGGGTGGGCTTCTTAAAGGACTTCACCCTGAAAGAACTGAAAAAGCTGGATGCCTCCGGCGCTTACCGGGGAAAAGTTCCGGTGCAGCGTATCCCCACCCTGCGGGAGTATTTTGATTTGGTTGCCCCCACGGGGATGAAGACCAACATTGAATTTAAGACCGGAATGTTTGAGTATCCCGGTCTGGAGGAGAAGGTACTGGAAATCTTAGGGGAGTACAGCGTGGAAGACCGGGTGATCTTCTCCAGCTTCCATGCCCATACCCTCCTGCGGTTACGGGCTCTTGCGCCGGAGATTCCCTGCGGCTTTCTTCGGCAGAATAAGCTACTGAAGGCGGGGACGGTGGTCAAAGAGCTGGGTATGACGGCTTACCATCCGGCATTCTACCAGTTGACCCCCAGGGTCATCCGGGAGGTCAGAGATAAGGGCCTTGCCATCAACACCTATACCCCCAACGGTATCGTGCCCCTTTCCTATCTGCTGAGTCAGAAGGTCAGTGCTGTTATTACCAATTACCCGGAAAGAGCGAAAAAACTCCGCAAGCTCCTGCAAGGGAAGTAAGAACCAAAACACCCCATTTCGCCAAACACCATTCAGGTGCAGGGAAATGGGGTGCTTTACTTAGCTCTGGGCGGCCTCCCACTGCTCCATCAGCTCCAAAAGCTGCAGCTCAGCGGATTCCTTTTCCTCCATCAGGGCAGACAGCTTCTGGTAGTCGGCAACGGCTTCTTCAATGGCCGCATCCAACTGGGCGATAATCTGCTCCTGTTTTTCAATTTCTCGCTCTAAACGGCGAACCAGTTTCTCCTGCTCCTTGGTGCCGCCCTTGGGTTTCTCCTTTTTGGGCTTGGGTGCGGTGGGAGCAGCAGGGGATTTTGGGGCAAGCTGTTTGGCGGCGGCTTCGTGTTCCAAGATGGAGCGGTACTTGCTGTAGCCACAGGGGAAATCCCGGATAGTGCCGTCCTCTAAAAGCCAGATGCGCTCGGCAAACCGCTCGATGAAGTACCGGTCATGGGACACAAAGAGCAGAACGCCCTCAAATTCCTCAATGGCGGCCTCCACCCATTCTCTGGAGGTGATGTCCAGATGGTTGGTGGGCTCGTCCAGAATCAGGAAGTTGATTTTCTCATCCATGAGCATACACAGCCGCAGACGGGACTGCTCGCCGCCGGAGAGGGTGCCCACGGTCTTAAACACGTCCTCACCCTGGAACATGAATGCGCCCAGACGGTCTCTTGCGGCCTGAGGGGTCAGGTTCTTTTCATAGAGCATGGTGTCATAAAGACTGCGCTCCGGGTGGGGGAAGTGGATGGTCTGGGGGAGATAGCCCCACTTTACTGTAGGACCAAATTTCAGCTTACCGGTACATTCCTCGTCACCCAGCAAGCACCGGATGAAGGTGGTCTTGCCTGCGCCGTTGTCCCCTAAAAGGGCAATCCGTTCGCCGCCCTTGACCCGCAGGTCTACGCCGGAGAACAGGGGCTTATCGGTAAAGGATTTCTCCATACCCTTGACCTCGAAGACCAGGTCGCCCTGGAAATCCCGCTGGGCGAAGGATGCCTTCATGGTTTTTTCGATGGTGGGGCGCTTGGTTTTCTCAATGCGCTCCATGCGGTGCTGGATGGACATGGCTCTGCGGTAGAGGGTGCGGTTGTTGATGCCCCAGCCCTTCATCCGCTCTAAGGTATAGCCCAGTTGCTTCAGTTTGGCCTGCTCCTGCTGGTATTGTTTCATTTGCAGGTCAAACCGGGCTTGTTTCTCGTCGATGTAGAAAGAGTAGTTGCCGGAGTAGAATTCCCCGTGACCTTCGGTGATTTCAATGATTCGGTCAGCCACCTGATCCAGGAAGTAGCGGTCATGGGAGATGGTCAGGACAGTGCCCTTAAACTTGTTGATATAGGCCTCCAGCCATTCCACGCTCTTTAAGTCCAGATGGTTGGTCGGCTCGTCCAACAGCAGAATCTCTGTTTTTTCCAGCAGAAGCCGGGCCAGATTTACCCGGGTTTTCTCGCCGCCGGAGAGGGAGTCAAACTCCTGCAGTCGCTGCTCCGGCGTGATACCCAGACCGTTGCAGACCTTGTCCGTGTCCACATCCATGTCATATCCACCCTCCCGGGTGAACCGGGCAGAGAGCCGGTCGTATTCATCCAGAAGGGATTTGTCGCTACTGCTGGCCATTTGCCGCTCCAATTCCTCCATCCGGCTTTTCAGCTTCCTTAAGGGGGCAAAGGCAGAGCGCAACACATCCTCCACGTTATAGCCATAGGGATAGCGGGGAATCTGGGAGATGAGTCCCAGCCGCTTATGGGGATTCACATAGACCTCGCCAGAGTCATAGCCAATCTCTCCGGTGAGGATGCGGAATAAGGTGGTCTTACCGCAGCCGTTGCGGCCCAAGATGGCCACACACTCTCCTTCTTGTATATCAAAGGTCAGTCCGTCCAGAAGATTGTCCCCAATCTCGAAGGACTTGACCAGGTCTTTTACGGAAATGTCAATCATGGTATTCTCTCCATGGTCACCTCCCACAGCCCATCCCGGAGGGGCGTTTGGCTGGTGGGGTGGAAACCAAATCTTTCATATAGGGTAATGGCTCTGTGGTTATCGGACAGCACCGACAGCTGGGGCTGTGCAGTCAAATGCAGGGCATGGGACAGCAGGGCAGTGCCGTAACCTTGCCCCTGCGCATCCGGGTGGACATATAAGTCGCCAATCTCATTGCCCAAAACGGACACAATCCCCACCGGTGCGGGATTCAGCAGGAGGAAGATTTGCTTTCCTTCCTCCATGCCCTTGCTCAGATACCCGGGACAGTCTCTCCGGGTGAGGAATTCAGGAGAGCAGATATGCCGGTGGGACTCCCGCCAGGACAGGGTATAGACCTCAGCCGCCTGGGAGAAGTTTTCTGCGTTGACTGGGACGATGGTCATGGTAGTTCCTCCAGAATTTGCTCCAGCTCCTGCCGGGTATAGAGCAGATTCAGTGCCTCCAGCAGGCCATTGGGACTGATTCGCTCCGGCAAGCCCAAATGTTTGGTCAACCGGAGACGTTGGGCAGAACTGTCCGGTCTGCCGGAGAGCCCCAGCTCCATCAGGTCTGCTTTGGTCAGGGGGGTACTGCCGGTACTGTGGGGGGCTTCGTCCAGGAAGGTTGCCCCGGCTCTGCGGAGGGTTTGGAGCAAAATCTCCGGCTTCATGCCCTCAACCCCCAGTTTTCCTTCTTTGCCGGGGGCGGTTTTTCTCCGCTCTTTTCCGGTAATGTCGGGGATGTAGGCTTGCTTCACAGATTTGGGGTCGATCGCCCCCTTGAGGAAGTTGCGGATAACAAAGCCCGCGCCGTCGGAGTCGGTGAGGATGATGAGTCCCCGTTTTTCGGCGGCTTTCCGCAGAAGGGCGAGCTGGGCTTTGTCCTTGAAGATGCCGAAGCCCTGGGTCTGCAAAATGGTGGTGTCCACAATCTGGGCAAGGGTATTCTTATCGTAGCGACCCTCAACAACAATGACTTCTTTGATTTTAACCATGGCGGGTCTCCTGGGCAAGCTGAAGCAACAGCAACTCCAACAGCCGCTGTTGGTCGTCATAAGAGGTCTTCATCCGGTGATCCGTCTCCAGCACCAGCTCTGCCGCCCTCTTGCAGAAGCGGATAGAGAATCTCTTGGCGGCGGCCATGGTTTTCCTGGCGGGGTAATCCTTCATGCCGCAGACCTGCATCAAATCGTCGCCACCCCGACCGGCATCCATGAGGATTCGGGCGGCAGACAGGCGGCGCAGATGACTGCCCACAGCGCCCAAAATGGCAATGGGCTCTTGCTGCATCTTAAAGAGGGTATTGAGTTTGGTCAGCGCCCGGTCATAATCGCCTTCGCCCAGTGCATCGGTCATATCAAAAACCACCGCGTCCATGATCGGCTCGACCACGGCGTCAATATCGGATTTCCGGATTTCGTCTCCGGGGGCAAAAGCGGCGACTTTCTCAATCTCGCCGGAGAGGGCGGACATGGTGCCACCGGTGATGTCAATGAGATAGTTACACAGGTCGGTAGAGATGACCTTGTGGTGGGTGCGGAAATGGCGACCAATCCAGGCCACCAAATCCCGGGGACTCTGCCGGGGGAATTCCACAACCAAAGCGGCCTTACTCAGGGTATCAAAGAGCTTCTTCTGTCGCCGGTCCGGTTTGTACTCCGAGGCGGCATAGGCGAAAACCAGTGTGCAATAATCCGGTAAGTCTTCCAGAAGGGCAATGAGCTTCTCCCGGTCGGATTCGGGGAACTTAAACAAATCCACATCGTCCACCCAGACCATGGTATGCTCGGCCATCATGGGCAGATTTTCTACACTGTTCCACAATTCTTCCATGGAGAAGGTCTCGACGGAGAAGCGGTGGAAATTGAATTCCTCGGTGACCGGGTCAATGAGTTTCTTTTTCAGTTCCCGGAGGTAGTGCTGCAAGAGGTAAGTCTCCTCGCCCCAAAAGAGGTAACAGGGGCGATACTGACCGGCTTTGATGTCTTGTTTCAGTTCATCAAAGGAGGAGGGGGCAGGTCGTTTTGCCATGATTTGGCCCTCGTTTTCTTAAGTGATGGAAAATGGCGCAGGGAAACGCCTTAATAATCATCGGAGAAGAAGTCGTCTCCCAAGAGGGCGTCGTCGTCAATGATGGGCAGTCCGGTGAGACGGCGAAGATCCCGGGCGGCATCTTCAATGCAAATATAACTGTCTCCCGAAAGGCAGGAGACCAGCTCCTCCTGCGCGTCCGGGTTTTCCAGCAGGGGAAGCCATCGGTCCATGGACAAGGTCAGGGGTTCTTCGCCAAGTTCCTCGGCAAACCAGTTATGACCAATGCTCCCATTGTCCAGCTCCTGACCGTTGTGCAGCAATACCAGAAGCAGGAAGTCGCTGTCCACGCAGGAAGCGCCCACCACATAATCTCCGGTGATGCGGCTGAGCTCAGTCAACAGCTCCTGATTGAGGATGTTGCGGTCGTATTCACCGGTGCAGTACCCATAGGCGGGGCGTTCTTCATCCAGATGTAAATCCACAACCGGTATACCGTAACGGAAGAAAAGCCGGGCGAGTTTGGGCTGACATTCGCTCCAGGGGCAATTTTGGGGACGGCGGAAAGAGATGCTCTGAAAGGACAGACCCATGTGATATTCCTCCCTGATTTCCCACCGACGGGTGGGTATGATTCTTCCTGTATATGATACAATATCTGTCGGACCTTTGCAAGAGAGAATTCTCTATCTTCCGGTATTGACTTTCCCGAAAAATATGATAATATAGGTAAGCAACAGGCAAAACGGCCATGCGGAAACCAAACAGCACCAAGGTTCAAAACAGAGAGGGGGAGCAGGTGAAAACCCCCGGACCATGGACTGTACGCCATTTCCAAGCCGCCCGGGAAGACCGGGACGGGTGCTCCCGTTACAGAGCAGCCAAGATACCGGGGGTTCCCCGGTAATTAGGGTGGTACCGCGAGTTATGCCTCGCCCCTATGTTCAGGGGTGGGGTTTATCTATTTTTTGCCCAACCCCTGCCTGTAGCGCGCGGCATCCCTGACGCGCAATTGCACGATCTGCAGTCAAGCAGTACCTATCCGGATTAGAGGAAAACTGATAATCAGGACAGTAATCGTAGCGCGCGGCATCCCTGACGCGCAATTGCACGATCTGCAGTCAAGCAGTACCTATCCGGATTAGAGGAAAACCGATAATCAGGACAGTAATCGTAGCGCGCGGCATCCCTGACGCGCAATTGCACAGCCCACCATCAAGCGGTACTATCTGGATTGGAGGAAAACCGATAATCAGGACAGCAATCGTAGCGCGCGGCATCCCTGACGCGCAATTGCACAGCCCACCATCAAGCGGTACTATCTGGATTGGAGGAAAACCGATAATCAGGACAGTAATCGTAGCGCGCGGCATCCTTGACGCGCAATTGCACGGCCTGCAGTCAAGCAGTACCTATCCGGATTAGAGGAAAACTGATAATCAGGACAGTAATCGTAGCGCGCGGCATCCCTGACGCGCAATTGCACAGCCCACCATCAAGCGGTACTATCTGGATTGGAGGAAAACCGATAATCAGGACAGTAATCGTAGCGCGCGGCATCCCTGACGCGCAATTGCACGGCTGACAGTTATGCGACACAATCTGACTTGGAGGAAACAGTGGACATCCTGGATGAGAAAAAGGAAAGATTATACAGAACCAGAATGCGATTGGAAGGCTGGGACTATAGCTCAGAAGCCACGTACTTCTTGACAATCTGTGCTAAAGATAAAAGACCCCTATTCTCAAAAATTGTTGACAGAGGGTTAGTCGATAGCCCTCTGGTAGTGCTTTCTGTTTTTGGACAGTGTATTGAGGAGTCGCTAGCTTTTCTGGAAAACCATAATCCCGCCTTACGCATTTGTGCCAAGGTGATTATGCCGAATCACATTCATTTGCTACTTACAATAACAGACAGCCGTGCGGATAAGCGCATGTCAGGGCCGCCTTACACTACAAATTCTGATTCGGAGCGGGCAACGCCAGAGTGCAAATTGTGCGCGTCAGGGATGCCGCGCGCTACACCCTGCGTGTCGGAACTGTCTTCTCCGGCAAATCGAACGATTCCCAAGTTTGTTTCTGCGTTGAAACGTTTTACAAACCGCCAGTGTGGAACAGCATTATGGCAAAACGACTATCATGACTATATCGTTCGCGATGAGCGTGAGTTATTCGAGATTTGGCAATATATTGAGAATAATCCCGCCCGTTGGTTGGATGATAAATACTACATAAATTAACCATGGAGGTAAAACCATATGCCCAAGAAACCCTATGGAGTGAACGAACTCCGCGAAATGTTCCTCTCTTTCTTTGAGAGCAAGGAGCACCTGCGCCTGCCCAGCTTTTCGCTGATTCCCCAGAATGACCAGTCCCTGCTGTTGATCAACTCCGGCATGGCCCCCATGAAGCCCTACTTCAAGGGCGATGTGGAGCCGCCCCGCCATCGCATCTGCACCTGCCAGAAGTGCATCCGCACCGGCGACATTGACAACATCGGTAAGACCGCCCGCCACGGCACCTACTTTGAGATGCTGGGCAACTTTTCTTTCGGCGACTACTTCAAGCGTGAGGCCATCGCCTGGAGCTGGGAATTCCTGACCGAGGTGGTGGGTCTGGAAGCCGACCGACTGTATCCCTCCATCTATGAGAACGATGAGGAAGCCTTTGAAATCTGGAACAAGGAAATCGGCATCCCCGCTGAGCGTATCTTCCGCTTCGGCAAGAAGGACAACTTCTGGGAACATGGCGCAGGCCCCTGCGGCCCTTGCTCTGAGATTTATTATGACCGTGGCGAGAAATATGGCTGCGGCGAGCCCGGTTGTACTGTGGGTTGCGAGTGCGACCGCTATATGGAGGTCTGGAACAACGTCTTCTCCCAGTTTGACAACGACGGACACGGCAATTATACTGAGCTTACCCAGAAGAACATCGATACCGGCATGGGTTTGGAGCGTTTGGCTGTGGTCTGTCAGGATGTGTACAGCCTCTTTGACGTGGATACGGTCATGTCCATCACCAACAAGGTCACCGAGATTACCGGTGCTTCCTATGGCCAGAGTGCCCGGACGGATGTCTCTCTCCGGGTCATCACCGACCATATCCGCTCCGCTGTCTTTATGATTGCTGATGGTGTTCTGCCCTCCAACGAGGGTCGGGGCTATGTACTTCGCCGCCTGCTCCGTCGGGCTGCCCGGCATGGCAAGCTCCTGGGCGTCAACGATCCCTTCCTGTTCTCCGTGGTGGAGACCGTTGTCCGGGAGAATGAGGGGCACTATACCTACCTGCGGGAGCGGGCTGACTATATCACCAGAGTTGTCCGCACCGAAGAAGACAACTTCGCCCGCACCATTGACGGCGGCATGAAGATTTTTGGTGAACTCCTGGCTGAACACAAGGCGAAGGGCGAGACGGTGTTCTCCGGTGCCGATGCCTTTAAGCTCTATGATACCTATGGATTCCCCATTGACCTGACCGCTGAAATGGTGGCTGACGAGGGCATGACCATTGACCAGGACAGCTTCCAGCAGCTCATGAAGGAGCAGAAGGTCAGAGCAAGAGAAGCCCGGAAGGCTCTGGGCGATTTGGCTTGGGCCGGTATTGATTTGGGGCTGGACAACACCCCCACCGAATTCACCGGCTACGAGAAGACCACCGACACCGGCAAGGTTCTGGCGGTCTGCGTGGGCGAAGAAGTGACCGGTTGCATTGCCGGCGGAGAAAATGGCATTCTGGTGCTGGATAAGACTCCCTTCTATGCCGAAATGGGCGGTCAGGTGGCAGACTTCGGCACCATCACCGTGGGCGAGTCCGTCTTCCAGGTGACCAATGTCCAGAAGGATAAGGGCGGCAAGTACCTGCACCATGGTAAACTCCTGTCCGGCGAAATCAAGGTGGACGACACTGCCGTTGCCGCCATCGATACCCTTCGCCGGGATGCCATCCGCAGAGCTCACTCCGCAACCCATATCCTCCAGAGCATTCTGGTCAAGGTGCTGGGTGACCACTGCCATCAGGCCGGCTCTCTGGTTGAGCCCGACCGTTTGCGCTTCGACTTTACCCACTATGAGGGCATTTCCAGAGAGGACCTGAAGAAGATTGAGCGGCTGACCGTGGAGGCCATTCTCTCCGGTACTGCGGTGGAGACGCTGGTTCTGCCTGTGGAAGAAGCCAAGAAGCTGGGTGCAACTGCCCTCTTTGGGGAGAAGTATGGCGATACCGTCCGGGTGGTGAAGATGGGCGACATCTCTCTGGAATTCTGCGGCGGTACCCATCTGGACAACACCGCAAGAGCCGGTCTGTTCCACATTGTCTCTGAGGCATCCGTTGCCTCCG
The DNA here is from genome assembly GCA_015067725.1 of Oscillospiraceae bacterium. Lineage (GTDB taxonomy): Bacteria > Bacillota > Clostridia > Oscillospirales > Oscillospiraceae > Faecousia. Next base: position 43,047 of record SVLX01000019.1, read on the forward strand.
GTGTGCGCCGGATTGAGGCGGTTACCGGTCCTGCCGTTCTGGAACTGCTGGAGCGGGAGAACGAGACGATTCTGCGGGCGGCAGATACCCTGAAGGCAAACAACCCTGCCGAGCTGGTGCGCAAGGCTGAGGCCACGGTTCAGGAGCTGAAGGAAGCCCGCCGGGTTATCGAGCAGTACAAGGACAAGGAGTCTGCCGGTGGTGCGGATACCATTCTGAAGGCGGCCAAAGAAATTGGCGGTCTCCGTGTGGCTACCTGTAAGCTGACTGAGGGCGATGCCAACTCCCTGCGTAAGCTGGGTGACGTGCTCCGGGAGAAGGATGCTGCCGCCGTTGTGGTGCTGGCTCTGCTGGGCGAGAAGGTTACCTTCCAGGCGGTTTGCGGCAAGGATGCTGTGGCCAAGGGGATCAAGG
>SVLX01000020.1 GCA_015067725.1 Oscillospiraceae bacterium
ATAGAGGCCACCTTTCGTTTGTTGTAGCGGTACATTCATTCTAAAGGATTTTGTCTCTATGCTCAACCTTTTTTATTGTGATAATGGGGTTGGGTTTGCACCCAACCCCAACATTTATTATAGAACCAAATTTTTCTCCAGACCTTGACGCAGAGGGTAAAACATTGTAAAATAACTATAATTCCGCAAGATATGGCGTTTGAATGGGGAAAGGAATGGGATTTGTACAATATGTGGTATTTTTACCATAGAATCCCTTGAATTTTTGGTGAATTTAGCAAATAGAAATATTGGCGGATTCATTGTAAAATAAAGAATGAGTTATAATTGCCTGCGGTGTAGGTTTTGTGCCAATCCCGGGCGGTAAACTCAAACCCCATGGACGACTGCCGGTGCTTTAACCTGAAAGCGCAATCGGGTGGAGCACGTTACGATAAAAGTTAGGGTGATGCCAATTGAGAATTCGGAATAGAGATGAAGCGGTACGACAGGACGAGCAGGGCATCGAGCTGTCGGTACTTCTGTATCGTCTGCTGGACAAGTTCCCGCTGGTCATCGTTTTTGCGCTGGTCTGTGGCATTTTGCTCAGCCTTTATGCCGTTATCGGCTCCAGAACCTATTATGTGGGCGTATCTGAGGTTTATGTTGTGCCCAATATCGGCGGCTTTGAAACCGTCACCTCCCAGAATATCCAACTGGCCAATATGATTAAGGGTGACTTCGTTGCGGCGGTAACCAACCGTCAGGTACATCAGAATGTCATTGAGTCGCTGGCGTTGCCCTATACCCCGGAATCCATGGAAGGAAGAATTCTGGCCAGTTACAGCGAGAATACCAGTATCATTGAAATTCGTGCCGTCAGCACCAACCCGCAGGAGGCTGTTTCTTTGGCCAATGCCTATGCCGATGAGTCTGCGAAATTTATGGAAGAACTGCTGAACCTGACCCCGGTAACCCGGTGGGAGTATGCCACCACACCGGAGGTTACCCGTTCCATGTCCGGCTCAACTTACTTCCGCTATGGCTTTTTGGGTGGCGCCGCCGCCGCCATGGTTCTGGTGATTTTGTGGATCCTCATGGATGACCGGGTGCGCACACCGGAGGATTTGGAGAGCTATTTCGGTCTGCCGGTACTGGGCGCGCTGACCCAGCAACGGGACAGACCGGTCTCGCGGAATGATGGTGCCAATGCCCGTCAAGCCGATAAAGCCAACAGCATGATTCGCTATGCCCGAATTGTTCAGCCCAATGCGCCCGACAGCCGTGGGCAGGAAATGCTCAATACCATTTGCGCCAATCTGATGTTCGCCCACTGGGATAAGCGCGTTCTGGCGGTGACCAGTTGCGGCTCCGGAGAGGGTAAGAGCTATCTGACCATGCAAATGGCAAGAACTTTGGCCGAAAGCGGCAACCGGGTGGTTGTGGTGGACGGCAATCTGCGCCAGTCTGAGATGCTCTCTCAGCGGGGCAATAATGTTGGTCTGGGTGACTTCCTCTCCGGTAAGTGCAAGCTGGAGGAATGTCTCTATGGCACCAATATGGACAATGTTTATCTGATTCCCTGCCTGACCGGTGCGGATAATCCCATTCCACTGTTGGGCGCTTACCGGTTCTCTGCCCTCATTGACTGGCTGGCAGATAACTGCGATGTGGTGCTGATCGATACGCCTCAGGCGGGCTATACCGTAGATGCGGCTACCATTGCCCAGCACTGCGACGGTATTGTTCTGGTCACCGAGTATGCCAGAACCAAGAAAGCCGATTTGGAAGAAACCGTATCCCGGCTGGAGCTGTCCGGTTGCCGGATTCTGGGCTGTGTGATCAACCAGGTCAGATTTGACAGTCTGCTGTCGCTGGTGCGCTATCGGCTGTTGCGGAAAATCCGGTGAGAATGCCCCGGCCTAAGGAGGTGGCTTCGTGCCCCAAAAGACCATTGACTGCTTTTCCTTGCCTATGGAGAAACAGGTTTTGCTGTCTCTGGCTATGGGAAATGAGAAGCGGACCATTCCGGATGGGCTGAGTCAGGAGCGATTTCTCGCTTTAAGCAAAAAAGAGCGGCTGTTACCCTTGATTGCCGCAAGAATCCGCCGCCTTCCCATGGCGGAGCAGACCCCATTTCAACAGCTTTTGGCGGAGCAATCTTCCGCACGGCTTCATGCGGTGGAGCAAATGCGGATTCTGGCCTTCCTTATGCGGGACTTTGCCCGGTCTGGAATCCAGGCACTATCCCTGAAAGGACCTATGCTGGCCATTTCACTCTATGGCGACCCGGCTATGCGCTATTCCCGGGATTTGGACATTCTCGTGGATGAGCGGGACTTGCAAAACGCCTGCGCCCGTCTGGAAGCCATGGGATTTACCGAAGTTGTGGATAAGTTCCACAAAACCCCCAAGCGCCGGGCTGTGCAGGAGCGGGGCGGGGAGGAGATGCACCGGGTCTATATCCGGGGCGGCATCTGCGTAGAGCTCCACTGGCGGCTCACTTTCCGCTATCACCAGACCTTCTCCTCCCTTTGGGAAAGACATACCGTCCGCAAGCTCCTGGGTGAGGATGTGTATTGCCTGAATCCCACCGATGAGCTGATTTACCTGATTTGCCACGGTGCAGGACATGGATTCTCCCGCCTGCGCTGGTTGGTTGATCTGTATGAGCGGCTCGGTGCTGCAGATACAGATTTACAGACCCTATATGACCGCATGGCTGAGCTGAAGGTGGAGTCGCTGCTGCTGGAAACCTTGATGCTTCTGAAGCTTTTGCCCGGTTTCCGGTTTCCGGATGTGAAACTGCCCCGGTTTTCTATGACCGGTGATGGTGGGCAACTGGTGGTGTGCTATGATGCGTCTCTGCGGGCGTGTTTCCGGCATAGTTTCCGGATGCTTCGTGCCCTGCACCCCCTGCTCCTGATGGAAGGGGAAGCCAGGGGTATGGCAGAGCGGAAATATCTGCGGCTTCTGCCCACCATCAACAAGAAAAAGACACCATTGGGAAATCTATGGGCCTTGATGCAGCCCTGTGCTGCTGATTTGGAGCGATTCGACTTTCCGGACCGGCTGTATTTCCTGTATTATATCGTGCGCCCCGTCTATAAACTCTGGCGTATGAGCCCCTTCTACCGTAGAGGTCAAGACGGCACGAAATGACCTTGACCGAAACCCGCTGAATTTCAAAAAGGAGAGAGCATAATGAAAATCTGGACCACACCCCAACTGAATGAACTGGATATCCGTCTGACTGCCAAAATCCCCGGTGTCATTGAGATGGAGACTGAGATTGTGGACGGCTACTTTCTGCCCGCTACCTGGAATGTCTTTGGTGGGCAGTCCTCGGACAACCTGAGCCCTCTGGCATCCTGAGGGAAATGCAGCAGCCCTGAATATGGGGCTAAAACCTGTGAACTATGGGACTTGCGCCCTTGATATGTTCTACCCAACGCAATCCAGACAACGCATGGACTGCCGGCTCGTGTTGCAGTCGGGGTTTTCCCGACCGCGGCAATGTCTGCCGCCGTGCTTAACGGATCACCACACAAGATTAAGAGATATGGAGGAAACAGACTATGCAGAACTGGACCACCCCCCAGCTGGAAGAGCTGGATGTTCGCCTGACCGCCAAGGACCCTGGCGTCGTTGAGATGGAAGCCACTGTCGTTGACGGCGTCCCCCTGCCCGCCACCTGGAACGTCTTTGAGGGCGTTACTCCCGGTGTGAACCCTGACATGAAGGACATTCCTAAGTCCTGATTGTCCCCATCCGGTATATGGTGGTGACCAATGGGTGGCGGCTTGCCCGTCACCACCACCATACCGGCCCCCTGCGGATAACCGATGCAACTTGCTTTGAGCCCAAATGCGTCGTTCTCCGATCAGTCTTTGGATTTGGCCTTTGACTGCCTGCCATTGCGCAAATACCTTTATTTTGGAGGAAAAGCCTTATGCAAAACTGGACTACTCCCCGGCTTGAGGAGCTGGATATTCGTTTGACCGCCAAGGATCCTGGCATTGTGGAGATGGAGGCCTCCGTTGTGGATGGCATCTTCCTGCCTGCGACCTGGAATGTCTATGAGGAAACCCCCAGCCCCTATCCCTGCCTTCCCCCCAAGGACGCTCCCCAGTCTTAAGCCCTAAGCATGTTTGCTTGTCAATGTGCATCACTCACAGCGGTATGGGCTCCTGCTGTGAGTGAGTACATGGCAATCAACAGAAGAACCTGAAGGAGGGAAGTCAATGAGCGGAATCTTTGGCGTATTCCACCGCAATCTGAGCGGTGATGCGCTTAAGCCCCATGTCAACGGTCTTTTCCGGTGGAACCGGAATTACGGACATGAAAGTACGGATACCTGCTATGGTGCCCATTGGGCAGTGGGTGCCTGTATTGAGCATTTCTCCCCATCCTTTCCCGCTGGCACACCCATCCTGAGGAAGGATGGTTTTTTGGCTGTCATTGATGCCGTTCTGTACAACCGGGAGGAACTGCTGACAGATGGAGAAAGCAAGCAGACCTCTGATGAGGAACTGCTGTTTAGCCGCTATCTGAAGCTGGGCGCCGACGGCCTGAAGCAGATTAACGGTGATTTCGCCGCAGCCATTCTGGAGGAACGCACCGGGAAACTGACGCTTCTCCGGGACCATGTAGGTGTGCGCCCGCTGTTCTATTATGCGGATGCTCAAATGTTTGCCTTTTCTACGGATATCCGTGGTCTGGTGGCGCTGCCCGGTGCAGATTTGAGTATCAATGAAGAAATGTTTTATCAGCGCATGATGGGCTATAACCATCTGTCCCTCACCCGGACAGAGGTGCGTCATGTGCTTTGTGTCCAGCCCGGGTCGACCTATACGCTGCAAAATACGCCGGTAAACTTTGACGGTATGCCGGAGACCTACTGGAAACCGGCCACCCGGAAGATTCGTCTGGAATCCGACCAGGCATATCAGGCGGAGTTGCGACGGCTTGTGACCGATGCTATGCAGCGCCGTCTGGATGCTGTGCCCGGTCCGGTGGGTGGAGAGCTCTCCGGCGGTCTGGATTCCGGTGTTGTGGATATCCTCATCAGCCGCCTGGGTCGGGAGGGCAGATTCTTCTCCTGGTCCTACAGCCCGGAGGAATACCCTCTGCAACCGGTGGACGAACGAAAGATTATTCAGGATATCTGCGACCAGGAGGGATTTACCTGCACCTACTGCAGTAAGGACGAAAACCGCCCGCTTGACGAGATGTTCCGCCTGGTCTATCCCCCCTATGTTAATACGACCCACATCAGCTCTACGGCCATTGCCCTCCGTGAACAGGGGGTGCGGGTGATCTTTACCGGACATGGTGGTGACGAAGGCGTCAGCCACCGCTGTAACCTGTTGGAGCTGTGGGTTCATCGGGAATATGTGCCGTTCTTCAGATTGATTTGGCAGAGCACCGAGGGCAAGAAATGGCGACTGCTGAGGACGGTGAAGCGCACATGGATGCAGCTTTTCCGTGAGAATCCGCATTTCCTGAAACCATATCACAATACTGCACGCAATGCTGCTGAAATGCTGAGCCCCGTTTTTTGTCAGCGGATGGTCAACACGCCGAAGCCTCCGCTGTACTTCGCCTTCCGCCCCGATTTGTTCGTAGGACAGGGTGGCAGCAGAAACCGACTGGACAATCTGGCCATTCAGGGTGCGCAGTATGGGGTGCGGTATATGATTCCGTTTTTGGATTACCGGGTGCTGGACTTTGCACTGTCTATTCCCCGGGAGCAATATCTGCGCCGGAGCGGAAACCGATACATTTATCGGGAGGCTTTCCGGGACATTATGCCGGATTCACTGTACCGGCTGAATTTCAAGGATACCGCCAGCCAGCGCAACTATCAGCCGGAAGAAGACATTCGGCAGAAGTTGCTCGATGCCCTTCACGATATGTCGGCAAAACTGGACCGGGATTTTTGGAAAGACTATTTGGATTTTGACCAGCTTGACCGGATGACCCTGCCAGAGCGAATCACCTTCAAGGACTATGTCCGGGTGTCGCTGATGTTTGGCGAGCTGAACCAGTGCTGTGTGCTCCAGAATATGATCAAACAGGCAGGTCGATGGTGTGAGAATGATGAAAGAACCGACGCTGTATAGTGCTTTTGGATTGACGATTGCCTCCCCCTTTCCCATTGCTCAGGCGATGGCTGTGGAGCAGGGATTGCCGGTGGATGTGGCCATTGTCCAAAGCGACTTTTCAGATCTGAATTTTATGCCGGGCGAGCATATTGTCGTCCGGGAGCATGAGGTGCTGCTCTATGTGCCGGAGGTGGGCAAATTCCGCATGACCGGGGGAAACCGCATTGAGGTTGACCCGGTGGAGGGATACAAGCCCGCCATGATGGACGTGTACCTGATGGGCTCTTGCATGGGGGTTATCCTGCAACAACGGGGGATGTTCCTGCTCCATGGCAGTTGCGTCACCGATGGAGAGAGAGCCATTCTGATTGTAGGTGACTCCGGTGCAGGGAAAAGCACCCTGGCGGCTGAGTTTGTGGCCCAGGGTTGGCGGCTGATGACCGATGATGTTTCTGCCATTGCGGGAATCGGCAGTAAGCCCACTGTGCGCTCCAGCTATCCCACCCAACGTCTCTGGGCGGATGCGGTGGCGCGATATGGTGGACGTGGGGGAGAGATTCGCTCGCTGTACACCGAAGGAGACAGCGAGAAATTCGGTCTCGATGCCTCCCGTTATTTTTGGGATACCCAGTGCCCCATTTGTCTGATTCTTCTTCTGCTCCCCCGGGCATTGCCGCAATTGATTCAGCCCATTGAGGGCATGGCGAAGATTGATCAGCTTATGCGCAATACCTACCGGCTGTATCTGATGACGCCAGCTGCCCGGCAGGAGCATTTCCGTCGGTGCTTTACGCTGGCAGAGCAGGTGCCGATGGCGTTTCTCCTGCGGGACCGGCGGGGACAGTGCGCCAGTGACTCCTATGCGCTGATTATGAACTACTTGGGAGAACTTGAACATGACTGAGAAGACCCTGTTACAACGCAAAGTGGAAATCATGACCGCCGACATGAAGGGCGATACGGTGATGATGGATGTGGAAACCGGAAAATACTACAATCTGGGCGATGTTGGCGGCCGCATCTGGGACTTGATGGAAAACCCCATCACCCTGAGCGATATGGCGGACCGGCTGACTGAGGAGTATGATGTTACCAGAGAACGCTGCCTGAGCGAAATTCTGCCCTTCCTCCAGTCTCTGCTGGAGCGGAATCTGATTCGGGAAGTGGGCTGAAACACAGACCCGGGAGAGGAGGACTACCGTGAACACAGTGAGAAGATTCCTCCGTCTGCCCGGTGCGGTAAAATGGAGCTTGCCGGAGGCAGTGGTGCTGACGGCATATTACCGCCATTTGATCCTGCACACACCCTTTGCCAAAATTGCGCCCACCATCGGTACGCCCCGGTTGGAGACACCGGAGGATGATTGGGGAAAGGCTCTGTGGGATGTGAAGAAGACCGTTGAAGTGGTTGGTAAAAGGATGCCCTGGTCCTGTACCTGTCTGGTGCGGGCTTTGGCGGCAAAGAAAATGCTTAACCGCAGAGGTTTTCGGTGCACCCTCTACATGGGGGTTGCCACGGATTCTGCCGGAAAAATGGAGGCTCACGCCTGGCTCCGGTGTGGCAATGTCTATGTTACGGGCGGTAATGGCGGAAGCAAATACACGGTTACGGCCATATATGGCGATGCCCAATAATAGAGAAAGGGACGAACAATGGAGAATAATACCGCTGTCCTGGAACGGACCCGCAAAGCGAGTAGTACCCGGCTGGGGTATCGGATTGCCAAGCGAGCCATGGATATCCTGCTGGCGGGTGTTGGTACTGTCATTGCCGCGCCATTTATCTTACTGATTGTCCTGGCCATAAAACTTGACTCCAAAGGCCCGGCGTTTTATGTACACAACCGAATCGGAAAAAATGGCAAGCCCCTGCGGTTGTACAAATTCCGATCCATGTATATCAATGCAGACCAGCTCTTTCAGCAGTTCACCCCGGAGCAGAAAGCCGAGTGGCAGGAGAACTTCAAGCTGAGAGAAGACCCCCGGATTACCCGGGTGGGGAGTTTCCTCCGTCGCTCCAGTCTGGATGAGCTGCCACAGCTTCTGAACATCCTGCAGGGCAATCTGTCCGTGGTGGGACCCCGACCTGTGGTGGCTGAGGAGCTGGAAAAATACGGCCCCAACAAAGAACGGTTCTTAAGCGTAACCCCCGGCCTCACCGGTTACTGGCAGGCATTTACCAGAAGTGACGGTACTTATGAAGATCGGATGGCCATGGAGCTGTACTATGTCGACCACGCAAATCTCTGGTGGGATATCAAGATTATTCTGGCCACCGTCGGTTCTGTGCTCAAGGGACGGGGCGCCAGATAAAGAGGAGTCTGCCATGCATGACGTCAGTTACCGGGATGAGGGCTTGGTGTCCATCATTACTCCGGTATATCAATGTGAAAAATACCTGGTCAGCACCATTGAAAGTGTGCTGAGCCAGACTTATAGCTACTGGGAGCTGATTCTGGTTGATGACTGTACCCCCGATAACAGCGCAACACTGATTCAGCCCTATCTGGAGTCGGATGCCCGATTCCGCTATGTGAAGCTGGAAAAGAACAGCGGCGCCGCCGTTGCCCGCAATGCCGGATTGGATTTGGCCCGGGGCAGATACATTGCCTATCTGGATGCGGACGATATTTGGCTCCCGAAGAAATTGGAGCGGCAGCTTCACTTTATGAAGGAGACTGGCGCAGCCTTTACCTGTTGCGACTATGAGAAAATCGAGCATGACGGTACGCCTTTGCACAAGACCGTCCATATGCCAAAAACCATCACTTACGAGCAACTTTTGCGCAATACCATTATCCAGACTGTTGGCGTTGTGGTGGATACCGCCCGGGTTGACCGGACACTGCTGAGAATGCCGGATTTGCGCCGTGGGCAGGACTCTGCAACATGGCTGCAAATGCTGAAAAATGGAGTGGAATTTCTGGGGCAGAATGAGGTTTTGGCCCAGTATCGCCGCGTTCCCAACTCTCTCAGCGCCAATAAACTGAAAGCAATGAAGCGAACCTGGCATCTCTACCGGAAAGTGGAGCGGCTTTCGGTTCTCAAATCCTTTTGGTGTTTGCTGGGCTGGGCATACAATGCCAGCCTGAAGCGGATTTATGTCGGAAGACTGATCCATAAGTCGGGAAACTCCCGCTGAAAGAAGGAATGAAATGGGTAGCAAGATCCTGCGTGAGCTCCGGAAAATGGCCACCACGGTCAGCCCGGTGCTTGCCAATGGCATCATGTACTATGCCATGACCAAGAAAAAACTGAATCTGAAGTCCCCGCAGACCTTTAATGAGAAGCTGAGCTGGCTGAAGCTGAATGTTTTTCCCAACGATTCCCGGGTCGTCCGCTGCGCCGACAAGGTGAGCGTGCGGGATCATATCCGGGAGCAGGGCCATGGTGAGATTCTTACCCCCCTCATCGGTACCTGGGACAGCGCAAAGGACATCAACTGGGATGCCCTGCCGGAGCAGTTTGTGCTGAAGTGCAACCATGGCTGTGGCTATAACATCGTTTGTACGGACAAAAGCGCACTGGACAAGGAAAATGCAGTGGCTCAGCTCAATAAGTGGCTGGCAGAGGACTTCTGGAAAGTTACCTGTGAGCCCCATTACCGCGCCATCCCCCGGAAGATTCTCTGCGAGGAGTACTTGGGTGCGGACTTGCTGAACTATAAGTTCTTCTGCTTCCGGGGGGAGCCTAAGTTCTTCTATATCTCACAAAATGTGGATGGGGACTTCCGCAAGGCACTGCTGACCTGCTATAACATGGACGGCACAGTGGCGGATTTCTGGCTGGCGAACCATCAGAGATTCCCGGTGGCACCTGAAGCCCCGGCGCAGTTGGCTGAAATGGTGGAGCTGGTCAAATCCCTGGCGGGGGACTTTCCCTTTGTCCGGGTGGATTTGTTTGTGGTTGCGGGGAAGGTTTACTTCTCTGAGCTGACCTTTACCCCCTTGTCCGGAATGATTCCCTTTGCCCCCGGCGAGACAGATTTATGCCTGGGTAAGAATATTGATTTGAGTGGATATGGCTTATGAGCAAAGCACTGAAAACCATCGGAATCATTGGACGGGTCAGTGAGACACTGTGTGACGGGCAGACCGTCAAGACCCGGATTCTGGTGGACGAATTGCGGGGCAGATACCCCGAGAGCAGCATCTACATTGCCCACACCCACGATTTTAAGCGCAGACCCCTGAAGCGGCTGGGGCAGGTTCTGCAATGTCTGCGGAGAAGTGACGCAGTATTTGTCCTGCTGTCCAGAAATGGGCGGAAGGTGATTTTTCCCCTGTTGTATATACTGAATCGGTTTTACAGGAAACCGCTGTTCCACGATCTGATTGGCGGCGTACTGGATGAAGACCTGCGCCGGGAGCCGGGACTGCTGAAGCAACTGCATATGTTCCGGGTCAATTGGGTGGAGACCGATGGCTTGCGTGACCGATTGGCGGCCATGGGGCTGAAGAATGGGGAGACGCTGCCCAACTTCAAGAGACTGCGGGTCGTTCCTGAGGTCGAGTGTATCCCGAAGACGGATGAAATCTGGAGGTTTTGCACCTTCAGCCGTGTCACGGAGACCAAGGGCATTACCGTGGCGATTCAGGCGGTGACGGAAATCAACCGTCAGCGGGGCAAAACCGTGGCTACTCTGGACATCTATGGTCCGGTTGAGCCACCTTATGATGCTGTTTTTCCCCAGCTTCTGGCGGATGCCGGTGAAGCTGTTCGATACATGGGCGTTGCGGATTACCGGGAGAGCACCCGGATACTCAAGTCCTATGATATGCTCCTGTTCCCCACCTGGCACGACGGGGAGGGATTTCCCGGGACGCTGGTGGATGCGTTCTCTGCCGGTCTGCCGGTGATTGCCACGGACTGGCACTGCAATGGAGAAATCATTGCCCATGGCAAGACGGGCTATCTTTACCCCGTGAATCAGCCCCACTTGCTGAAAACCCTGATGGAGCAGGCGATGGCAGACCCCACCGGTGTCCACCGGATGGCGCTGGAGTGCCTGCGGGAGGTTCGCCGCTATGATGCTCAAATCGCTATGGATTTGGTCTGCCGCCGGCTGGAAGAGGCGGTGAACGGTCAGGAGTGAAGCCCATGAAGAATATTGCCATTCTGGTACCCACCTTGAGCAAAGGTGGTGCAGAGCGGGTGGCGGCCAATTTGTCTTTGGCATTGGCTGAATGTCACCGGGTTTATCTCATTGTCCATGACGGAAGAGAAGTCACATATCCCTATGCCGGAGAGCTGATTGACCTGAACCTGCCTCCGGCTAATTCTCGTTGTGGGAAGATTCTGACGCTCCTGAAGCGGATTCGGGCAGTGCGGCGCATCAAGAAGCAGTATGGCATAGACATTTCCATCAGCCATCTGCCCCAGAGTAACTATGTCAATGTGTTTTCCCGCCGTCGGGAGAGGGTCATTACCTATGTCCACTCTATGCAGGGCAGCAGATTGCGGGAGAAACTGGTCTCCATGCTGTCTGACCGGATGATTTGTGTTTCGGAATGTGTACGCAAGCAGGTGACGGAGCGTTATGGCGTTTCCCCCAAGAAAGCCATGACCATTTACAATTTCTGTGACCTGAACCCGCCACAGCCGCAGGAGAAGACTCCTTCTGAACTGGTGGTTGCCACCATGGGCAGACTCTCCCGGGCCAAAGGACAATGGCACCTCATCCGGAGCATGAAAGCCGTTATGGAGCAGGTAAAAAAGCCGGTGAGACTCCTCGTCATTGGCGACGGAGAAAAGCGGCAGTCTCTGGAGAAACTGGCGCAGGATTTGGGTATCGCAGATCAGGTGACCTTTGCCGGGTTTCAGCGGGAACCCTGGGATTTACTGCAACAGGCGGATGTATATGTGTCGTCTTCTCTGTGGGAGGGACTTCCTATGGCTTTGGTGGAGGCGGGGCGGTGCAATCTGCCCATTATTTCCACCGACTGCGATGCCGGATGCCGGGAGATTCTTGCCCCGGATACGCCGGTGGACAAGAAAACCCAGGAGATGGAATTTGCCCAATGGGGCATCCTGATTCCGGTATGCAACAGTGGCACGGAAAGCCAACTGGAGCTGACCGGGGAAGAAGAAGTGATGGCAGAGGCAATCACAAAACTGCTGACCCGGGAAGATTTGCGGAAAGACTATGGAGAAAAAGCCCGGCGGCGGTCTGAGGACTTCCGGGCAGAGAGAATCATGGCGCAGTGGGAGAGCCTCATCTGTCAATGAGCCATATCGCATACTCAACCTTGGGAAAGGGGGAATACCTGTGGCTGAATCCCATATCCGTCACCGGAAATGGCAACTGAATCGCACCCAAAGCAGTATGCTTCGGCTGGAAATTGGTCTGCTCATGCTGCTGTGTGTTTCTCAGTATCTGGAGATTGCGGCGGTGAACCTGTTTTTTACGGCGGCGGTGATTGTGCTGGTGCTGATGATGCGGAACATCGAGGATTGCACCATCGGCATTTTTGTCGCCTTGCCCATGTTTAACCTGCTGAACTATCGGGTCGGCAACATCAGTATGTATTATCTTTTGGTATTCGTCTTCTGGCTCCGGTATCTGGAACATCATCACTGGCGCATCAACAAGAAGAAACTGCTGGTGCTGGTGGTGCTCATGGCAATCCGGCTGACCTCCGGGGAAGTCCGGGACAATCTGACCTGGCTGGTGCTGTTCTCCGTTCTGGTGCTGACTTACCGGGAAGACTTCTTTGACCGGAACATGGAGAAGATTGTATACTATATGAGCATTACCTTCATTCTTTCTTCCGCTTTCGGCTATTTGATGCTGGAAGAAGGTCGCTCCATTTATAACCGGGGTTATGTCTGGTCAGAAGCAGGCGTTGCGACCCGATTTGCCGGTGTTATCGGTGACTCGGTGTTCTACTCTCAGTTCTGCGCCCTGATGGTGGCGGCGAATATGGCTTTGGGGTGCTACCGGCAGAAATACCGGAAGAAGGGTATTGCGCTGTCGGTGTTCATCATTGGCTTCTGTGTGTTGACCTATGCCAAGACCGGTATGTTCCTGGTGCTGTTGGTGGCGGTCGCCTCCATCTTCTGGCTGTTCTGGAGTAAGGCCAGGACCAGGCGTGGCGCGGTGTATGCGGTTTTGATTGTTGCGGCGGTGCTGTGCGGTCTGGGCGTATTGGGCTGGTACATTGTCACCCACATGGAGAGCGAAGTTGTGCGGAGCTATCTGCTCCGTCTGACCACCGTTGACCTGCTGACCGGTCGCCGGGAGATTTGGGAATATTATCTGGGTAAGCTGGGCAGTAGCTGGCGAACCCTGCTGATTGCCATGCCATGGAGAGATTTTGATTTGGGCTTCCTGTCGGAGAGCGGACGGGTCTACAACAAGACCCATAACCTCTACATTGAGACGGTCTGTGCATTCGGGCTGGTGGCTTCCGTGGGTATGCTGCTGTGGGTACTGCGGGGGATGCTCCGGGCCTTTAAGCGGCGGGATGGGGTGCTGTGCCTCATGCCCATTTGTGTGATTCTGGCCAGTGGCTACGCTCTGCATGGTCATTTCGAGTTCCACTATTATACGCTGGTGGCCATTGCCGTTGGTTTCCTCGGTGGCTGGATTCGCCGTGATCCAACGGAAAACCGGGGGACAGAGGAACTGAGCCCCATCGAAGACGACCAATGGGATGAAGCAACGCAGCTCACCCAAGGGGAAGGATTGGAGGCAGACCGATGAAGATTGCTGTTGCGGGGATTGGCTATGTGGGGCTTTCCATGGCGGTACTGCTTTCCCGGCATCATCAGGTGACAGCGGTGGACATTCTGCCCCAACGGGTAGAGATGTTGTCCCGGCGTTGTTCACCCATCCGGGATCGGGAAATTGAGTCTTGGCTGGCGCAATATGATCTGAATCTGCGGGCCACCACCGATGAAAAAGCGGCTTATGCAGAGGCAGAATATGTGATTATTGCCGTTCCCACCAACTATGACACCCAGCGGGACTCCTTTGACACTACGGCGGTGGAGTCCGCGGTAAAAGCGGTGCTGTCCTGTAACCGGAAGGCGACCATCGTCATTAAATCCACCGTCCCTGTGGGCTATACCAAAAGTCTACGGGCGAAACTGGGTTATGACCGGATTCTGTTTTCCCCTGAGTTTCTCCGGGAGGGGAGAGCTTTGGAGGACAATCTCCACCCCTCCAGAATCATCGTGGGTACAGACAAGACCAATCCTGAGCTGGAGAAGGCCGCCAGAGACTTTGGGGAATTGCTGAGAGCCGGCTCACTGCGCCCAGAGGTGGAGGTGCTGATTATGGGCACCACCGAAGCCGAGGCGGTGAAGCTGTTTTCCAATACCTTCCTGGCTCTGCGGGTCAGCTATTTTAACGAGCTGGACACCTATGCCGAAACCCGGGGACTGTCCACGGCGGACATCATTGCCGGTGTTTGCCTTGACCCCAGAATCGGCGGGCACTACAATAACCCCTCCTTTGGTTATGGGGGCTACTGCCTGCCCAAGGACACCCGCCAGCTTCTGGCCAATTATGCCGACATTCCCAATGACCTGATTTACGCCATTGTCAAGTCCAACGACACCCGGAAGGACCACATTGCCCAGCGGGTCATGGCGATGGCGGAAGAAAGACAGAGGCAAACGGCACAGACCGGCGCCGTCACCATCGGGGTTTACCGGTTGGCCATGAAGACGGGCTCGGACAACTTCCGGGAGAGCAGCATTCAGGGCGTTATGGCCCGGTTGCAGGATGCCGGGGCGAAGGTCATGGTCTATGAGCCACTGCTGAGCGGGGCAGAGGAGTTCGCCGGTTGTCATGTAGAGACGGATTTCGGGCGGTTTTGCCGGGAATGTGATGTCATTATGGCCAACCGGTATGACTCCCGGCTGGATGAAGTGGGGGAGAAGGTCTACTGCCGGGACATTTTTGGCAAAGACTGACCTCGCCAGACACCTGAAGAAAATGCTTGAAAAATTTTTCAAAAATTTTGAAAAAAGGGCTTGCTTTTTTCTTCAAGATGTGCTAATATATGCAGGCACCTGAGGTGTGCATGCGCCGGTAGCTCAGCTGGATAGAGTGACTGACTACGAATCAGTAGGTCGGGGGTTCGAGTCCCTTCCGGCGTGCCACGTAAGAAACCTCTTTTGTCTGCCAAGACAAGAGAGGTTTTTCTTATGCTCATAACGCCCTCGGCAGCCAGAATGGTTGTCGGGGGCGGTTTTGCGTTCGGTTGAAAAGTTCAAAGTTTTGTGATATAATCTGTTCGATAAATAGGAATTTGACTAACGGAGGTATTATGGATTATCAAACTAAGTTAATAGAGCATCTTCAGCCAATTGTAGGAAAGCGATTGGATGCAATTAATCTTGCATGTGAAATGATGATGTTCAGTTTTGAAAAGTACGAACTCCACGCCCGGTGCCTTACTCGCGTTATTTGCAAGAATGATGTTCTTGTAACTACTTTGGATTACCAAAGTTGGGATGGTGAAACAGAAGAAAACAACGATGAATGGTACTTTGTTGAACAAAACAGAGCTAAAATAATAGGCGGCACGGTAACGTCGGTGAATGTCAATGCTTTGCACGATGTCACCATTGCTTTGGACAACAGTATAAGTATTGAACTGTTTGTAAAGAACGGCTATCACCATTTTGATGATGAACAAGAACAATGGGTATTTTTCAAAAACAACGACCATTCCTACCCGTTCATTACCGTGTATAATAAAACAGTTGACATTGCGGTAGACTGGTAACTGCAATAGTTATTCGATTTTCAATTTGTTGAACGGTGCAACAACACTACTTTTAGGCTTTTTTACCTCAATTTTGCTCCGTTTAGGTAGTCTTTCGCAACAAACCAGATACCCAAAAGGATGTCTGGTTTTTTGCATAGGACTCGAAAATAAAAGGCTCTATGTCAATCGTTGGGGTAGAGAAAAATTAGGGATTCCGGGTTGCCCTGGGGTTAAAGCCTGGGGCAATTTTTCGTTGCTGCTGAGCTGCGGATACGATGAAGGAGAATAGAGGATTCTGCTGAGCAGGAAGGTAATCGGGTTGACTGGGATGAACTCGGTGCTTGATTTGCGCAAGGGTTTGGTTTGGGGTAGAATTATGCACTGTCCTATGGTATAATGCATATGGAGAATCGTCGCCGGTAAAGAAGAGATGTTTCGTCTGAAAATCCGCAGAGCAAAAAGGAATTGGAGGACATTGGCCACATGATGATAAACAAGTACATTAAAATCTACCACAAGAGAAATATTCGGCTTGCTTTCATTTGTGCAACATTTTGTTTTCTTCCCTTGTTTGTTGTATCTCTATTTTACGATGTTATTCCTGGGGATATTCTGGTTTCGTTTGTGCCCTATATCCTGGCGGCAGTGTGTACTGGCGCAGCATCGTTGCTTACCGTGCGTTTTAGAAAAATGATACATAAGCAGGAACAACTATACGGTGTGCAATTTCAAGACACGAATGTTGTGCATTTGGAAACGGTTTTGTATTTATCAAACGACTGGTTAATTTGGGCGGGCAGTTGTGCCGTGTATAAGGCACACATTAAATCTATGGAAACTACACTTCGGCATGGGCGTGTTGGCTCGTCCAATGAAGTGGTAATAAATACTGTCGATCATAAGCAATATAGAATTTGGTGCCTAAGCGCATCTAACGTAAAGATACTTAAGAAATGGAGAAATGCTTGAGTATACACCAATGACAGCAATCTCCAACTGGGGATATGGTTCATTCCCACCAAGCCGGAGACACATTATGGAGAATCGTTACATTGGACACAGAATAAACGAAAGAGGTGACTCATTTGAAAATCAACGGGGTAAAGATCCAGTGGTCAAGACCGCTTTGGGTGCGATTCAAGAAGCATTATTGCCCCGCCTGCATGAACTTGCTTACCACAACCAGAAGGTCAAAGATTATCCATTCAGAATCTGAAGAAGCAAGGTGCTATGATTTTTCATCCGGCGATACGCATCTGACTGGAAACGTCAAGTTTATCTGGACTGAGTTTCGGTGTACCGCCTGCGGTAAAACATATGCTTTGCAGGAAATCAGAGCAATGGAGAAAAAGAGCAAAAATTCTAACTGACTTTGACTAACCCTTTCCTTGCGCCTTAGCAAGCAACAGGCCGCCCCCACCCAACTCCGGTGGTTTTGGGGCTGTTTTGGCGTTCCGGTGCAGTAAAAGCGGTGATTTTGTTCTTGCACCCCGGCAAATTCAGTGATATAATGGAGAAAAAGAAAGGGGCGCAGATACCATGGACCAGAGCCTTTGCGAGAGTTGCTGGCACTATGACTATGACGAAGAGTATGAGGAATACTACTGCAATATGGATTTGGACGAGGATGAGTTCTATCGTATTTTCGCCACCCGCCAGACCCGATGCCCCTACTACCGTCAGGGAGACGACTACTATTTGGCCAGAAGACAGTGATTCTGCGCCCGTTGTGGGTTATCCTGCAACGGGCAACTTTTTCGGGACAAAAAACGGCATATCGAATGCGTGTAACAAGGAAAACAGGAGGTGAGCCCATTGATTGAATTACAGGGCAAGTACGCATCAGCGAAAATCTTTACAGACGTGGTGGATCAGGACTCCATTTCTCAGGTGATGGCGTTGCTGAACCAGCCCTACGCCGCCGACAGCCATGTGCGCATGATGCCGGATATTCACGCCGGGGCGGGCTGTACCATCGGTACCACCATGCGCATCCGGGATAAGGTTTGCCCCAATCTGGTGGGAGTGGATATTGGGTGCGGCATGGAGACGGTAGTCCTCCGGGAGAAGCGGATGGAACTGCAAAAGCTGGATGTGGTCATCCGGGAGAACATTCCCTCCGGGTTTTCCATCCGTTCCAAAGCCCACCACTATAACGATGACATTGACTTAAGCCAGCTCCACTGTTTTAAGCAGGTGGACGAAAACCGGGCGGTGTTGAGCATTGGCACACTGGGCGGCGGCAATCACTTCATTGAGGTGGACCGGGACGAAGAAGACAGCCTCTATCTGGTGATTCACTCCGGCTCCCGGCATTTGGGGGTGGAGGTGGCGAAGGCTTACCAGAATCTGGCGATTGGGCATTGCCGTGCGGATGCCCGGCAGGAGCTGGAGCGGGCTATTGAGACGCTGAAGGAACAGGGAAGATACCAGGAGATTGAAGAAGTCCGTAAGTCCTTCAAGCAAAGCCACCCCTATGTTCCCCGGGAACTGGCCTGGGTGGAGGGGGAATTGTTGGATATGTACCTCCACGATATGGCCATTGCCCAGCGGTTTGCCGAACTGAACCGGAAGGCTATGGTGGATACCATCCTCAAAGCCATGAAGCTCCACCCGGTGGGCCGGTTTACCACCATCCACAACTATATCGACCTGACCCGCAGGATTCTCCGCAAGGGTGCAGTCTCCGCCCAAAAGGGGGAGCGACTGATTATCCCCATCAATATGCGCGACGGCAGTCTCATTTGTATCGGCAGGGGAGAGGAAGACTGGAATTATTCCGCACCCCACGGAGCAGGTCGCCTGATGAGCCGCAGTGCAGCCAAAGAACGCTTCACCGTCTCTGCGTTCAAAAAGGAAATGACCGGGATTTTTACCACTTCTGTGGGGCAGGGTACACTGGATGAATGTCCTATGGCGTACAAGGGTATGGCGGACATTGTGGAGAATATTGGCCCGACTGCCACCATTGAGCGGGTGATTCGCCCAATCTACAACTTCAAAGCCTCCGGTGACTGAACATCGACAGAAAATTACCCTTTACAACAGCCCCGGAGATTTGGTAAAATAGACCTTAGAGAAATCATCGAAACAGAACGCAAGGAGGTTGGGGGAAATCGTACGACTGGAACGCTATATCCACCCCTATTGGGGGTACATATGTTTAACGGTGCTTATTAAGCTGCTGGGCGCGGCCATGGAGCTGATGATTCCTTATTTGATGGAAATTATGCTGGATGAGAAGGTTCCAATGGGGCAACTGCCGGAGATTTATCTCTATGGCGGGTTAATGCTCCTTTGCGCGGCAGGATGCCTGGGGCTGAATGTATTGGCCAACCGGATGAGTGCCATCAGCTCCGGCAGGATTACCCGGTCTGTTCGCCACGACCTGTTTCACAAGCTGCAGCATCTCTCTGCGCGGCAACTGGACGGGCTCACCGTATCTTCGGCAGAATCCCGGCTGACCAGTGACACCTATAACGTGAACCAGCTTCTGGCCAGAGTCCAGCGGCTGGGCATTCGTGCGCCCATTTTGCTCATTGGCGGCGTGGCCATGATGCTGAGTATGGATGTGGTGCTGGCATTGGTGCTGGTGGCGTTGCTGCCCATTATTGCCGTGGTGGTCTATTTTGTCACCAAGACCAGTGTTCCGCTGTATACCAAACAGCAGGGCGTACTGGACCGGGTTGTCCGGACGGTGCAGGAGAACATCACCGGCATCCGGGTCATCAAGGCCCTGAGTAAGACGGACTATGAGAAAAACCGGTTTCATCAGGTCAATGGCGAGTTGACCCGGGTGGACATGAAGGCGGGCATGATTACCGCCATCACCAATCCGGTCTCCAGTCTGACCCTGAATCTGGGTCTGACTCTTGTGGTGGTCATTGGTGCTTACCGGGTCAATGGGGGAATTATTCTCAGCGGTGTGATTGTGGCTTTTTTGCAGTATTTCACCATGATTCTCAATGCCATGCTGGGCATCACCCGGATTTTCGTCATGTGGTCCAAGGGTGAAGCCAGTGCCAACCGGGTCGCTGACGTACTGGCGATGGAGGAGGATTTGACCGTACAGCCCAAGACGGAAGAACCGGAAGAAAATGCACCCCACATCGAATTCCGTGACGTGAGCTTCTCCTATACCGGTATTGGCAAAAATGTGGACAACCTCAGTTTCCGGCTGGGTCATGGTCAGACACTGGGCATTTTGGGTGCCACCGGCTCGGGCAAATCCACCATACTGAATCTGCTCCTGCGGCTCTATGACCCGGATTCCGGTATGGTTCTTCTGGACGGGCAGGATATCCGCACCATGGATACTGCTGTTCTCCGGAAGAAGTTTGGCGTGGTCTTCCAGAATGACTTTTTGGCGGAGGGGTCGATTGCCGACAATATCCACTTCTTCCGGGCGCTTTCTCCGGAGGAGATTACCCTGGCGGCAGATGATGCGCAGGCAGAGTTTATCGCCGGCAAAGAGGGTGGCATGGATGCCGGGGTCATGGTTCGGGGCAACAACCTCTCCGGTGGTCAGAAACAGCGACTGCTTATTGCCAGGGCGCTGGCGGCAAAGCCGGAAATCCTGGTTCTGGATGATGCTTCCTCCGCGCTGGACTATCAGACCGACGCAAGACTCCGCAGAGCCCTCAGGCAGAATTACCGGAATACCACCACCGTATTGGTGGCGCAACGGGTCAGCTCTTTGCGCCATGCGGATTTGATTCTGGTACTCCATGACAGTCAGGTGCTTGGTATGGGTAAGCATGAAGAATTGATGGAAACCTGTGAAGAATACCGGATGATTGCCCAGACCCAGATGGGTGACGGAATGGAGGGGATGTAATGGCAGCCAATCCCAATCTCATTGGCGGCGGGCGGCTGACCCGCAGTGAAGTCAGCGGCGATAAGCGGCGTTTTGAAGGGACGAAGCTGAATGTGGGTGCACTGCTCCTCCGGCTTTGGCGGTACATGGGGCGCAACAGTCTGCTGTTGGTACTGGCACTGGTCTTGTCCCTGTCTTCCAGCTTGCTGGCCCTCTATGGCCCAAAACTCTCCGGTGAAGCCATCAATGCCATTGAGCTGGGCACGGGGAAGGTGGATTTTGAGACGGTTATCCGCTGTGCCGTTTTGATGGCGGTGTTCTATCTGTGTGCGGCGGGGCTGACCTATCTGCTGAATATGGTGATGATTCGCCTGTCCCGTACAGTGTCCCGGCAGATGCGCCACGATGTCTTTGAAAACCTGACCGCTCTGCCGGTGGGCTTCTTTGACCGCTATCAGACCGGTGACATCATCAGCACCATTACCTATGACATTGACACGGTGAACCAGTCGCTGTCCTCGGATATGCTCCAGATTCTGCAAAGTACGGTGACGGTTGTGGTGTCCTTCGTGATGATGTTGACCATTGCACCCAAGCTGGTGCTGATTTTTCTGGTGACCATTCCCATTACCGTCTTCTTTACCCGTTGGCTGACCAAGCGGGTGCGCCCCCTGTTCCGGCGGCGCAGTGCCCGGTTGGGTGAGCTCAATGGCTTCGTGGAGGAGATGCTCTCCGGGCAGAAGACCATCCGGGCCTACGGTCGGGAGGATGCTGTGCTGGAGCGGTTCGACCAGAAGAACGGCGCGGCAGTGGATGCCTATACCGTGGCAGAGGCCAACGGCACCATTACCGGTCCGTCGGTCAACTTCATCAACAATGTGTCTCTGGCGCTGGTCTGCGTCTTCGGGTCGGTGCTGTTCCTCCGGGGGGAGATTCGTCTGGGCGATTTGTCCAGCTTTGTCCAATACTCCCGGAAGTTCTCCGGCCCAATCAACGAAATTGCCAACATTATTGCCGAATTGCAGAGTGCCTTTGCCGCCGCTGAGCGAGTCTTTACCCTGATTGATGCCAAACCGGAGCCTGCGGATGCGGAGAATGCCACGGTGCTGGAGGAAGTCCGGGGTGATGTGCGGATGGAGAATGTGGACTTCTCCTATGTCCCTGGGAAGCCCATCATTCAGGGGCTTAACTTCCATGCTGAGCCCGGCAGCCTGACTGCCATCGTCGGACCCACCGGCGCGGGCAAAACCACCATCATCAACCTGCTCATGCGGTTCTATGATGTGGACGGCGGCACAATTTATGTGGACGGCAAGGACATCCGAAGCCTGACCCGGGACTCTCTGCGGAAGGCGTTTACCATGGTGTTGCAGGATACCTGGCTGTTCCACGGCACGATTTTTGATAACATTGCCTATGGCAAGCCCGGGGCTACCATGGATGAGGTGGTCAGGGCGGCTAAGGCGGCACATATTCACTCCTATATCTCCCGGTTGCCCCAGGGCTACCATACGGTGCTGTCGGACAATGGCTCGTCCATCTCCAAGGGACAAAAGCAGATGCTGACCATTGCCCGGGCTATGCTTTTGGATGCCCATATGCTGATTCTGGATGAAGCCACCTCCAATGTGGATACCCGGACAGAGCAGCACATTCAGGCGGCGATGCGGGAGCTGATGAAGGGCAAGACCTGCTTCGTCATTGCGCATCGGCTGTCCACCATCCAGTCTGCCGACCATATTCTGGTTTTAGACGGCGGTCAGGTGGTGGAGCAGGGCACTCACGAGGAACTGATGGCGCAGGGCGGCTTCTATCGCAGGCTCTATGCGGCCCAGTTTGATGCGGTGTCCTGAGAAAACACCGGGAAAGACGTTCTGTTTTGGGAGGTAGCTGTATGTATCAGCTTCAACAGATAAAACTGATCATTTGGGATTTAGATGAGACCTTTTGGCATGGTACACTGTCAGAAGGTGGCATTACCATCCCCGATACCCATGCTGACCTGATTCGCCGTCTTACCGATGCGGGCATTGTCAACTCGATTTGCAGTAAAAATGACCTTGCCCCGGTGGAGGCAGCGTTGACTGCCCATGGCTTATGGGAGTATTTTGTCTTCCCCTCGGTCAACTGGATGCCCAAAGGTGAGCGGATTCGGGATATGATTGTGGACATGGGTCTCCGGGCGGTCAATGTGCTGTTTTTGGACGACAACCCCTCCAACCGGGGAGAGGCGGAGCACTGCTGCCCCGGGATTATGGTGGAGGGGCCGGAAGTGATTCCCCAGCTGATTCAGGATGTTAAGACACTTCCGGCAAAAGACAAGGCCCACAAGCGACTGAATCAATACAAGGTGCTGGAAGAAAAGCGGGCAGAACGAACCCACTATGCTTCCAACGAGGAATTTCTCATGGAGAGCGATATTCGCCTGACCATCTCTCCGGACTGCAGGGAGCAAATACCCAGAATCCATGATCTCATCTTAAGAGCCAACCAGCTCAACTTCACCAAATTGCGATCAACAGAGCGGGAACTGGAAACCCTGCTGGCAGAAGACGGGGTGGAGGCGGGGTGTGTCTCCGTAGCCGACCGGTTTGGAGATTATGGCATTGTGGGCTTCTATGCGGTGAAAGATGGGTGCTTGGTGCATTTTGTGTTCTCTTGCCGGACACTGGGCATGGGCATTGAGCAGTATGTCTATAACCATCTCGGAAGACCGGCGCTGGATATTGTGGGCGAGGTCATCAGCGATTTGTCGGATACCCGGTTGCCGCCATGGATTAACCAGAGTAAGGCGACAGAGCAGACAGAGCGAATGACCGTAGGCGATTTGCGGCAACATCAGGTGCTGATTAAAGGACCATGCGACTTGTATCAGGTCTTTGCCTTCATCGACCAGACGGAACTGATGGATACGGAGTTTACCTATACCACCGACCGGGGATTTGTAATCGAGTCCACCGGGCACACCACCCACATTGTGGAAGCCCTGAGACTGAGCGAGAAGCAGAAGGAGCGGGTCGTTGCCGAAGTGCCCTTTGCGGATTTGGGGATGTACAGTGACCGGATTTTCCGGAATCCTTACCGGGTGGTGGTGGTCAGCATTTTGGCCGATGCCAATTTGGGCGTATACCGGAGGAAGGACACCGGGGAGCGGCTGGCCTGTCTGGAGGGACTGCACCCCCTGACCGACCCTGCGTGTTGGGAGAAGTACATCTCCGGGGAATACTACACCGCCGGATTCCCCTTTACCCGGGAGATTCTCCGGGCATTTGCGGCGCAGTACGAGTTTATCGGGGTCAACAGCCCGGAGACCATTGTGGAGAACCTGAAGCAGATTCGTCATGCCCTGCCCAAAGACTGTATGCTGGCGATTATGCTGGGCGGTGAACTGTACTATGAGAAGAACCGGTTTGAAGCCTACCGGGACAGACATCTGGTTCACCGGGCGGTCAATGCTGCGGTAAGGTGCTGGGCAGAGGGCAGGGAAGACGTGCGCTTAATCGATGTCAACCGGTATCTGGTGGACCAGCGCAGCTTCTATGACCACTTTAACCACTACAGCAAGCCGGTCTATTACAAGCTGGCGCAGGAGATTGCGACCCTGATTCGCACCCACACCGGAAAACAGGTGCGCCACAGCTCGAAACTGAAACTGGTGAAGGCCAGGGTGCGGCAGATTGTTGCGGGAGTTTGGCGTTTGATTAAGGGGAAGACACCGAGAGGATGATAACAGCAGCTGTTGACTCCATGAATAGAATGATGAAAATAGAGAAAATGGGGGCATGACCATGAATAAAATCAAATTCAAATACCACCCCAATGCTTGGGAGCTGGGTATTTTCACCGAAGCGGAGGAAGGGCATAAGCCTAACTGTCAGTGTTGCGGAAAGCCCACAGGGTTTTTCCTGGATATGATATATGCGGAAGAGGAGGTTGAGTGTATCTGTCCTGCCTGTGTTGCTTCCGGCGAAGCAGCCAGAAAGTTTGATGGTGCTTTCATCCAGGATGCGGAAGAAAATCTGGTGGACGATGAAGCGAAGACCGATGAACTCTTCCATCGGACACCCGGCTATGCCAGTTGGCAGGGGGAAAACTGGCTGGCTTGTTGCAATGACTACTGCGCCTTCGTGGGTTATGTGGGTGTGGCAGAGCTGGAGGAGATGGGACTTGCCGACGAGGTAATCGGTGAGTATGAAAAGAAGGGGTTCTATGAGGGTGTTCGGGAGGAACTGGAGGCGGGTGGCCCGCTGTCCGGATATTTGTTCCAGTGCCTGCATTGTGGGAAGTACCACCTTTGGGTGGATGCGGGTTAATTGACACTGCCTTGACAACCCCCACCTCAAGGGCTATAATATCCCCATAACCTCCCCAAAGGGGAAATACAGGAGGACAAGATGGACATCAAGAAGAAAATCGAAGAACTGGTCGAGAAGATCAAGAACGACAAGACCCTGCTGAGCAAGTTCCAGAAAGATCCCATCACCACCGTTGAGGGTCTTTTGGGCGTTGACCTGCCCAATGATCAGGTGGAGAAGATTGTGGAAGGCATCAAGGCGAAAATCAATCTGGATAAGATTGGCGATGCCCTGGGCTCTCTGGGTGGACTCTTTGGGAAGAAGTAAATGGAGATAGGTTTTACCCCCGGTTCCTGTTTGGTGGAACCGGGGGCGTGTGTTTATGGGGTTACAGATTCAGATGGGGGTATGCAACAGATGCCTGGTCATCACAGATTCAGCCATTCCATGGGGATTTTCAGCCGGTAACTTTCTCCACCCTCGGGGTCAAAGAAGTTCAGCCAAACGGTGCTTTCGTCATTGGGATAGAGGAACGCAACAAATTGCAGGTCATCTGCCGTCAGACCTTCCGGGGGTTCTTCTCCGGCGTAGGTTTTCAGCTGGCAGTGCTGTTCCCAGCCCGGCAGGAGAAGTTCGTCCCACCGAAGTTGCTCGCCAGTCTCCAAGCTGAAAATCAGACAGGAATCATGGGGATAGAACAACTGGAGATGGTCTACATCAATTGTGGGGTCGGGGCCTTTGAAAACCACATACCGGTCAGCCCAGTTGGTTAAGTAAACGGAAACATATTCCCAGTTCAAAAACACGGTTTCCGGGTCATAGCCCTGCGCATCCACGAAGGCCAGTACTTTTTCTTTCGTGTACCAAGTGTTGATGTGTTCCCGGACGGTATCGTTGATTGTTTTGGCATGGGGGTACTGGGTCTCCGGCAGATACTCGCAATCCAAAGACCCATCCCGATTGAATTCATAGTAGGAATTTACCGGAATCATCCGAATCTGACGGATTGCGCTGAGGTTTTCGTCTGCCAAAAGCTGAGAGAATGCCCGGTTTTGCTGACAGACCAGAGTGCCATTGGGCATAGCATCCAAGCTGAAGAAAGCACCATGGGAGAAATAGGGGTTCCCCTGGTCAATGAAAATACCGTCATGGATCAAATGCCAGCCGGTGGTGGGCAGTCCGGCGAATTCCTGCTTCAAGGGGTCGGCGGAATGCCACTCATACATGAAATCATACATATGCTGGATTTGGGTGCGGATGTGACTGTTAAGCGCTTCGTCCACATCAACATCACGGCAGAACAGGTCTTCCGGCTGGAGTCTTTGCCCGGTGAGCAAGTCCCATGTGGCAGTTTCTACCCGCTTGTAGCAATCATAAGGGCCAGACTCAACGCCATAGCCAACGGTTACGGCTGCGGACAGATAGCCATTGGTGCAACTGATGCCCACATAGAGGGGGAGACCATCCTGCACCGCCTGAAAGTACCAGGTATAGATTACGCTGTAACTGTTGGCCGGGGGTGCGGTTTCATTGTGTTTTGTGATGCGTTGCTTTGTTTCCTCCGCCAGTTCCCATGCCCAGGACTGGATTTGTTCATCCACAAAGGACTGAATTTCGGTCTGCAGTGCCGTGTTGGTCAGTGCGGGAACCTGATAGGTAATCATACCATTGTCCAGAGGAATGGATTTTCCCCGATAGCCATTACTCCAGCTTGTATTCACGGTCACCAAGATGTCTTCGTAAGCATCAGCCTCTGTAGCGGGCGCACCGGTTCCAACCCCCTGATACTTGCTCAGGGTCATTTCCGTATAGTCGAAACCAATGTCTTCCAGCGTCACATAGCCCGCCTGCGCCAGGGCCAACTGACCGTCATAGCTGCAAATCCACTGAACCAGTTGCCGCACATAGCCATTTTCCGGCGCATTGGCATTGAATACGGCGATATTCTCACCCAAAAGGGGATAGTCGCCGGAGGCCATGGTCGCTTTGCTGGGGGCAATGCCATCCACCTGAATGAACTTGATTTCGTTGCCGTTGCCGTACATATCGGCGGCATAGGCATAGACGGAGTAGCCGATGGCACCCCGGGCATTGTCATTGAGGGCGACCACATCCATGAGGCCGGACATGGAGGTGGGTCGCATTTCGGTGGGGGCGTCCATCAAGGGGGTATCGCCCATGAAGGTAATCATATAGTTTTGACTGCCGGAGTCGTTGTTTCTCTGGTAGGGGATGATTGTTTCGTCCAGCCCACCGACTTCGGACCAGTTGGTGATTTTGCCGGAATAGATGTCCCGGAGTTGCTCCTGGGTCAGGGTATCCACGGGATTTTCTGCATTGACCACGAAGACAAAGCCCTCTTTGGCAATGGGGACAGTCTCCAGCGTGATGCCCATGGAGGCGGCTTCGTCCTGCTGCTCCTGAGACAAGGGCACGGAGAAAATCAAGTCCGCTCTGTCATGGAGCAGATTCCGGAAAGCCCCCCATGTGGAGGAATGGGCCACATCCAGAGTGGCTTCTTCGATGGTTTTACCATAGAGGGCGGCGCGGATACCGGCCTCAAGGGGAATGAGGGAGGTAGAGCCGTCCATGATGGGGAGATGGTTGCGCAGGTCGTCCAGAGCGTCGGTTTGGAGCAAGGTTTCTTCGGTGGGCTCGGTGGTAGGGCTGGTTTGGGTGGGAAGAACGGTCTCAACGCCGGTGTCTTCCGTGGGGTCGGTCCTGCCATCGGGGGCGCAGGCGCACAGCAGGAGCGTAAGGGTCAGGAAAAGGCAGAATAATCGCTTCATATGTGTACCTCCAGTGCTTTGTTTTTGAATCTGATACCATTTTAGCATATAGCTCAAATAAATGCAATAAGAAATACAAAAAATATCAAAGCAACGGCTGAAACGGAAAGAAAAAGGACTTCCGGCGGGTAACCGGAAGTCCTGCAGTATGAATTGGGGAATGGATTAGCCCTTAACAGCCTCGCCAACAGCCACGGCCACGGAGACGGTAGCACCGACCATGGGGTTGTTGCCCATGCCCAGGAAGCCCATCATCTCAACGTGAGCGGGGACGGAGGAAGAGCCGGCAAACTGAGCGTCAGAGTGCATACGGCCCATGGTATCGGTCATGCCATAGGAAGCGGGACCGGCAGCCATGTTATCGGGATGCAGGGTACGGCCGGTGCCACCACCGGAAGCCACGGAGAAGTACTTCTTGCCCTGCTCGACACATTCCTTCTTGTAGGTGCCGGCAACGGGATGCTGGAAGCGGGTGGGGTTGGTGGAGTTGCCGGTGATGGAGACATCAACACCCTCATGGTGCATGATGGCCACGCCTTCACGGACATCGTCACAGCCGAAGCAACGGACAGCGGCCCGCTCACCCTCGGAGTAGGCGATTTCCTGAACGATCTTCAGGTCGCTGGTGTAATAGTCAAACTGGGTCTGGACATAGGTAAAGCCATTGATGCGGCTGATGATCTGAGCGGCATCCTTGCCCAGACCATTGAGGATAACCCGCAGGGGCTCCTTGCGGGCCTTGTTGGCGCTGCGGGCGATGCCGATAGCACCCTCTGCGGCGGCGAAGGACTCGTGGCCGGCCAGGAAAGCGAAGCACTTGGTCTCTTCCTGCAGCAGCATTGCGCCCAGATTGCCGTGGCCGATACCGACCTTGCGGTCCTCAGCGACGGAGCCGGGGATGCAGAACGCCTGCAGACCGATGCCGATGGCGGCGGCGGCCTCAGCGGCATTCTTCACGCCGGTCTTCAGGGCGATGGCGGCGCCTACGCAGTAAGCCCAGGCGGCGTCTTCAAAGCAGATGGGCTGAATGCCCTTGACGATGGTATAGGGGTCGAAGCCGTTAGCCTGGCAGAGCTCACGGCACTGCTCGACGGACTCCAGGCCGTACTGAGCGAGGACACCCATAATCTTGTCGATTTTTCTCTCGTAACCTTCAAACAGAGCCATTTCCAGTCCTCCTTATTCGTGACGGGGGTCAATATACTTGGCGGCGTTGTCAAACTGACCGTAGTGACCCTTAGCCTTCTCCAGAGCGACATTGGCATCGTCGCCCTTCTTGATGAAGTCCATCATCTTGCCCAGGTTCACAAACTCATAACCGGTGATCAGGTCATCGGCATTGAGGGCGACACGGGTGACATAGCCTTCGGCCATCTCCAGATAGCGGGGACCCTTGGCGCGGGTGGCGAACATGGTGCCAACCTGGCTGCGCAGACCCTTACCCAGGTCTTCCAGAGAAGCGCCAATGGCCAGACCGTCTTCGGAGAAAGCGGACTGGCTGCGGCCATAAACGATCTGCAGGAACAGCTCCCGCATGGCGGTGTTGATGGCGTCACAGACCAGGTCGGTATTCAGTGCCTCCAGAATGGTCTTGCCGATGAGAATCTCGGCAGCCATGGCGGCGGAGTGGGTCATGCCGGAGCAACCCAGAGTCTCGACCAGAGCCTCTTCAATGATACCCTCTTTGATGTTCAGGGTCAGCTTGCAGGCGCCCTGCTGGGGAGCGCACCAGCCCACACCGTGGGTGAAGCCGCTGACGTCCTTGATTTCCTTGACCTGAACCCATTTGCCCTCTTCGGGGATGGGAGCGGGACCGTGATTGGCGCCCTTGGCCACGGAGCACATGTGTTGTACTTCGGTACTATAAATCATGGCAAATTTCCTTTCTTGACTAAGACTGCTGTAACACAGTCTGTTATAGACAGATTGGTCATCTCTGACTGCGAATATTATACCGTCTGGAGTTTCGCTTGTCAATCGGATTGGGCGGGAATCGGTTGAAAAATATCTATTTTCCGGGGAGAAAAATCAAAATCAAGCCGGAGAAACTTTGTTAAAATGGCACAAAAGCCCACGCTTTGACAAGTTATGAGCCGTGCTCCCGGTGACGATAATGGCAAAGCGGGGAATCCTGGAAGGGTAGATCCTGCAAAAAAGCCTGCCGCAGTTTGCGCAGCGCTTTCTTCTCGATCCGGGAAATATATGACCGGCTGATGTCACAGCGCACCGCAACTTCCCGCTGGGGCAGGGGGTCCGCACCGCCCAGACCATAGCGCAGGGTAATGACCTGCCGCTCCCGGTCGTCCAGAACCCGGTCAAGATATGCCCTGAGCCGCTGAATGTCCTCCCGGGTGCTGAGCTGTTCAAAGAGGTCTGCATCCTCGCTGACGACGTCCATAAGTGACAGTGCCGCACCGTCCTGACTGGTTTCAATGTAATCGGACAGGGATACATCAGAGGCGGATTTTCGCTGCGCCCGGAAGTGCATGAGGATTTCATTCTCCACGCACCGGGCGGCATAGGTGGCCAGCCGGATACCTTTTGTGGCATCGAAGGTGGAGATGGCTTTAATGAGACCGATGGTGCCAATGGAAATCAGATCCTCCTGGTCTGCGGTCTGGGCATAGTATTTCTTCATGATGTGGGCAACCAGACGCAAATTCCGCTCAATGAGGATGTTTCGGGCATTCAGGTCGCCTTGTGCGCTGAGGGTCAGGTAGTGCCGCTCCTCCTCGGCGGAGAGGGGCTTGGGGAAACTGCCGGAGCTCAGGCGCAGGGAACACAACATGGTGCTCAGTAATGCGATGACAGTGGGGGAAAACATGACAATCACCTCATACCATGAGGATATTCCCCACGGCAAGTCCCTATGTCTTTGGAAATCATGCTGAGGATTCGGGGCAGATTCCGGAAGCGTGAGCGGGTGGTTTCGGCTTGTCCGTCCGGAAAGATATATGGTGGTGGAGACGGTTTTTATCCGAAAGAGCAGCCTGATTGAACATACAGAAGCTTGCTAACCTATGTGCTTTGCTGGTACTTTTTACGGCATTAAGTCTTGACTTTTATGGCCAGATGTGGTATGTTGTTAGTATCGGACAATTAGAATTGTCCGAAATCAACAAAAAGGAGAGTATCCATGAAAAAGCATCTGCCCCAACGTCTGCTTTCGCTGCTGCTGGTCTTTGCTATGCTGGTCGGCTTTGTTGTGCCGGTACAGGCTGCCCATGACCACGACCATACGGTCATAGAGACTGCAGCATCCGAAGGCAATGCTCTTGGCTTTAACAAGCTGGAGAGCAATGCATCTCTGGAGCTTCTGCACCAAGCGGAAGAAACAGAGGAGGAATCCCCTTATGCCGACACGGAGATGGTCCGTGTCTCCATCGTTCTTGATAAAGAATCCACGATTGAGTCCGGATTCTCCACCGAGAACATCGCTGCAAATCCCGAAGCCATGAGCTATCGGGACGGTCTGAAGGCTGAACAGGAAGCCATGACTGCCAGCATCGAAGCCGCTATTGGCGAAGAACTGGATGTGGTCTGGAATCTGACCCTGGTGGCCAATGTCATCTCTGCAAACGTAGAGTATGGCCAGATCGACGAGATCGAGGCTCTTGAGGGTGTTAAGGAAGTTTTCCTGGAAACCCGTTATGAGCCCTGCGTCCTGGACCAGGAGGAGGCCCTTGATCCCAACATGGCTACCTCCGGTAATCAGATTGGTTCCAATGTTGCCTGGGCCAGCGGTTACACCGGCGCCGGCAGCCGTATCGCTGTCATCGATACCGGTATTGACTCTGACCACCAGTCCATGAGCGCGGCTGCGTTTGAGTATTCTCTTAAGCAGAATGCCGCTGCCAAGGGCATGGACTATGATGCCTATGTGGAAAGCCTGGATCTGCTGGATGCCGAGGAAATTGCCGGCGTTCTGGATCAGCTCCATATCATCAATGGCAACGCACAGAGCCTGCACTTCAACACGAAGATCGCCTTTGGCTATAACTACGTGGACGAAGACAGCGACATTGTCCATGACAATGATACCCAGGGCTCCCATGGCTCCCATGTCTCCGGTATTGCCACCGCCAATAAGTACATCCCCAATGGCGACGGTACTTTTGCCAAGGCATTGGACGCTGTCTATGTTCAGGGTGTTGCCCCCGATGCGCAGTTGCTGACCATGAAGGTCTTCGGCAAGGCTGGCGGTGCTTACGATGCCGACTATATGGTCGCCATTGAGGACGCCATCATTCTGGGTGCCGATGCCGTGAACCTGTCTCTGGGTTCCGCTTCTCACGGCTTTGTGACCAATGCCGCCTATCAGGAAATGCTGAATTCCCTGACGGAGAAGGGCACGGTCGTGACCATTTCCGGCGGCAATAACGGTTCCTGGGCTGAGGATACCACAAGCCCCACCGGTTTGCCCTATGCCGACGATATCAACTACTGGACCGGCGGTGCCCCCGGCTCTCTGGTCAATTCTCTGGGCGTTGCCTCCGTACAGAATAGCGGTACTACCGGCATCTTCTTCTCCGTTGCCGGCAACAAGATCGTCTATAATGAGACGGAGTACTCCAACCTTCCCCTGACCACCATCGGCGGTGACCATCAGTATGTCTTCATTGATGGCTTTGGCTCCGCTGAGGAGTGGGCTGCCGTTGGCAGTGCTCTGCAGGGTAAGGTTGCCATCTGCTCCCGCGGTAATGGTGTCTCCTTCTTCCAGAAGGCTAACTTTGCTGTGGAAGCCGGCGCAATCGCCACCATCATTTACAACAACACCGACGGCGTCATTAACATGGACCTGACCGACTACACCAAGACCGCTCCTGTTGTCTCCATCACACAGGAAGACGGTGCGCTGATCAAGTCTGTTTCCACCCCTGTCACAGATGATGCCGGCAATGTGCTGTACTATACTGGCGACATCAAGGTGGACACCAAGGTCGGTACCTCCGTTGGCAGCGACCAGTACTACACCATGAGCACCTTCAGCTCCTGGGGTGTACCCACCGCCCTCATCATGAAGCCGGAAATTACCACCCCCGGTGGCAACATCTACTCCCTCGATGGTGTGGATAAGTCCGGCAAGGCGTATGAGAACAACTCCGGTACCTCCATGGCCGCGCCTCAGGCCGCCGGTATGGTGGCTCTGGTTGCCCAGTATATCCGGGAGACCGGTCTGGACAAGGAGACCGGCCGCTCCATCCGTCAGCTTGCGCATAGCCTGCTGATGTCCACTGCTGTGCCCATCAGAGAAAAGGCCAGCAATGGCAACTATTACTCCGTCCTGAATCAGGGCTCCGGTCTGGCCAATGTGGGTGCCGCGGTTACCGCCAACTCCTACATTTTCATGAACGAAGATGCCACCGCCTCCTGGGCTGATGGTAAGGTCAAGGTTGAGCTGGGCGACGACCCTGAGCGCAATGGCAACTACACCTTCTCCTTCTCCCTGAATAACTTCAGTGACAATGCCAATACCTATACGCTGCGTGCTGACCTGTTTACTCAGGCCATCACCGAAGCGGACGGTATCCGCTACCTGAGCAGACAGACCACTCCTCTGGCTGCCAATGTCTCCTATAAGGTGAACGGCGCCAGCTTTGTTCCCGGGACCGGTTCTTCCACCGGCTGTGACCTGGACAATGACGGCGACACCGATGCCGACGATGCCCAGATCGTTCTGGATTATGTGGTCGGTATCTATTCCGATATCCCCGCTATTGCTGACGTCAATAAGGACGGCAAGATCAATACCTGGGATGCACACCTGATCCTGTCCGGCAACTCCGTCAGCAGTGACCTTGTTGTTCCTGCCGGCGGCAAGGCTGACATCACCGTGACCATTACTCTGCCCGAGTCTGCCAAGACTGCTCTGGATGCGGCGTATGTCAACGGTACTTACATCGAGGGCTATATCTTCGTAGAGCCTACCTCCAGTGTTGAGGGCGTTCTGGCTGATGTGGTTCACTCCGTTCCCGTGCTGGGCTTCTACGGCAACTGGACCGATTCTTCCATGTTTGAGAAGAACACCTATGTCGAGCGTCTGTACGGCGACACTACCCCCACTTACTTTAACCCCAGTGACCCCGCCTCCGGTCTGACCACGACCAACTCCCTGGTTGTGAAGTTCGATGGCGATCCCAACAACTACTATTTGGTTGGCAACCCCTTCTTTGAAGAGGAAACCTATCCCGCTGACCGTGTTGCTGTTGGTAACAATACCACGCTCAAGAATTGGAAAGTCACGCTGATTCGGAATGCTGCCGCAGTGGCCAGCTATGTCATGAATGAGGCTGGCGAAGTGGTCTACATTTCCAATCCGACCAACAATGTTTACGGTGCGTATTATTATACCGCCGGCTCTGTCTGGCGGAACACCTCTACTTCCGTCAATATCGGTACGGCTGTTTCCAAGCTGGGTCTGAACGATGGCGAGCGCATTACCGTCGGCGTTGTTGCAGTTCCCGAGTATTACGCGAAGAACGGCAACCTGACTGCTGAAGCGATTCAGGAACTCATCGAGACCGATGTTCTGGGCGAAGGCGCATACCTGTCCACCTCCATGACTGTGGATAACACCTTCCCTGTAGTGACCAGAGTTACGGAGAATCTGGATAAGAAGACCATCACCGTTACTGCAAAGGATGAGAATTATCTGGCCGCCATCCGGGTTACTAACCTGATGGGCACCAAGGTCTACGCTTCCGTCAATCCCAACCAGACGGAAAAAGGTGAGGAAGTCTCCATTGAAGTGGATATGGAAGGCATCCGGACCAGCAGAAAGTTCCTGGTGACCGTGGCTGACTATGCCGGCAACATCACCTCTTATGAAGTCGTCAGCGCCCGTGAGCCTGAGGACTTCGGCGGTCAGATGTTTGCCTGGTCTCGCGCCAGCGCACGCGTCAGCGACGAGGAAAAGGCAAAGTTCGGCTATGTTCGCTGGATGAAGATTGACCCCGCCACCGTATGGGCTAACCCCGATGAAAAGCTCTACAGTGGTACAACTAACTTTACGTTCACCACCTATAAAGATCAGATCTACTACAGCAACCTCGACGGCCATTATGTCACTGCCGCTGACTATGTTGAGGGATTTGTGGTCTTCGCTCTGCAGGGCGGCGACCTCTACTCCGCTCCCATGGACGATCTGGACACCGTCACTTATATGGCCAACTGGCTGGATGTGGTGACGGAGCATGGTGGCGAAAAGATCATCGCCATGCACCTGAATTATGCCGATGGATATATGTATCTGCTGGATGATGCGCAGAACTTCTATCGGTTCGATCTGGTCAGCCGCAAGCTGGAGTATGTCTTCAGTGTTACTCTGACCAACCCCGCCACCACCAGTGCCGGCTATCTGGTACTCGTTGACTTTGCCATTCATAAGGATGGTACCTTCTATGCGATGAACAAGGGTCCCGCTTCCAGCTCCAAGTACCTGTATAAGTTCACGCTGGACGATGTCAAGGAATATGAGAACGAAGATGGCACCAAGTTCATCGGTATCCGTGATCTGCCCCCCATCGTGAATGAGAAGGGCCACGATACCGGCATCACCGCATCCTGGAATCCCAACCAGATGGCCTTTGACCATGACAATGGTACGCTGTACTGCGTTGGTAACACCTCCACCAACATTTCTGCCAACATCAAGACCATCCTTTACAAGGTGGATCTGGAAACCGGTAAGGCCAGTGCTGTTAACAGCTATCGGCCCAGCGGCACTACCGGTGGTACTTCCGCCAGCCTCTATACCTATGTGTATGGTCTGTTCGTGGTGCCTGCCAAGACTGAAAGCAATTTCCTGCTGCCCGGCGACACCGCTACCGATGTTACGGTTACCGCCCCCAGACAGGATGTCCTGGTGAATGCTTCCATGCCCTTCACCACCGAGGTCAACCCCTGGAATCTGGAAGACAAGAGCGTTACCTGGTCCACCTCTGACCCGGCTATCGCTACCATTGACGCCAAGGGCGTTGCTACTTTCCACAAGGTCGGACAGGTCACCGTTACCGCGACCTCTGTGGCGAAGCCCAATGTCACCGGCTCTATGGAAATCACGGTTATGAACTATCCCTCCACCGTTCTGTCCGCCGCCGTTACCGATGCGGATGGCAACACCTGGATGAGTGAGTTCAATACCGACAACATCAACGATATTGACCGCCTGATGAAGGCCCCCGCCAACTTTGTGGCCGGTGGTTATCACGATGGCAAGGTCTACTATCACGATGCTGCCCGGATGTATGCTGTTGATGCAGAGAGTCTGGAAGTTGAGGATCTGGGCATTCTGGCTTCCTCCTGGCAGTGGTCCGACGCGGCTTCTCTGCCCCAGTACGGTCCTGATCAGGATCATCTGTTCGATAATCTGCTCGGCTTCTCCAATGGCGGCGTATTTATCGAGCTGATTACGCCCGAGACCGGAACGCTGCTCAATTTCGACCTCTCCGGCGATGAGCGGTTCACTTCCGATCCCTTCGCTGCCGTCTGTTATGCAGGCCCGTATACCCAGAGGGCTTACCCCGGCTACAGCTTCTATGCCATCCGGGAATCCGGCATCATCTGCCAGCTCCACATCTTTACTGAGGTTGAGGGCAAGAATTTCAGCGCCAGCTTCACCCAGGCGCCTTTCGCCTACCAGACCGCTCTGGATGTGGCAGGTGCCTCCACCATGGGCAACGGCTCTTACATCTCTGCCCATTATGACCCTGCTACCGGCTATGTTCTGGTCACTCTGACGGCTGCCGGCGGTCAGACGGAGCTGTATGCCGTCGATCCCACCAACGGCATCACCGCAAAGATCGGCACCTTCGCCGAGGGCATCGACCTGGTCAACGGTCTTTATATCTATGACCGTGCCACTGAGCTGACTGTCCGTCCCGATGTCTCTGAGATCGAGATGTATACCGATGAGACCTTCAAGATCGATACTGTGGTTCTGCCTGCCGGCAACGACCAGGATGTTGTCTGGAGTACAGACAACGATAAGGTCGCCAAAGTCGACAACAACGGTGTCGTCAGTGCTGAGGGTGTCGGCTCTGCCACCCTGGAGGTCAACACCGTACAGACCAATGACGAGGGCAAGACTGCCTCCGCTCAGGTGTCTGTCGATGTTAAGCCTCTGACTCCCGCTTCCATGAAGTTCAATGCCCAGGTCACCGACGAAAACGGCAACACCTACTGGGCTGAGATCGATACCACCAATATGACCATCACCAAGCTGGGTGATGCAGAGGTTACCCTCATCGGCGGTAGCTATCACAATGGCAAGATTTACGGCAATGCCGGCGACTATGTCAATGGTGGCTATATGTATGAGATCGACCCCGCCAACGGCTTTGCCGCCAGCCAGGGTGCGCTGTACTCCGGCAGCCAGGCCTGCGTTGACGGTGCGACCGCCCCTGCCCTGCTGACTGACGGTCTGGGCTCCGGCTATCACAACCCCCTCTATACCCGCCTGAACAACTTCCTCAGCCTGACCAGTTCCGGCCAGTTGCTGATGATCTCCAACTACCAGTCCAGCACTGCCAGTGGATTCAACCTGGGCAGCTATGTCCGTGGTGGCGCTGCCATCGCTCTGACGGAAGAAGTGCCCTATACGGCTGGCACCAGCAAGTATAACGGTTATGAGTACTTCATTTTGGAGAATGACGGCGATCTGCACCGTGTCGTGCTCTATCCCAAGCTGGATAAGTCTACCGGCGCATGGAGCAACTCCATGACCTTCACTCTGCGGGTTGCCAATACCGGCAGAGTCCTGGGTGAGAAGACCAAGACCACCATGACCTACATCAATGATGGTGTCAATAAGGGTCTGCTCATTGCTTACTCCGGCAAGGAGAACGCCGAACTGTACTTCGTCGAACTGGTTTCCGGCGAGTATGTGACCACCAAGATCGGTACTTTGGACGGCATCACCAATGTGGTCAGTGCTTATACCACCAATACTGGTGTGTCTGAGGAACTGGATCCCTATGGTAAGATGTTCACCTGGACTCGGAACACCATCTATCGTCTGACCGAACTGGACAAGTCGATCGGCATGAGAGACCGCTGGATGACGGTTGACCCCGACACCCTGTGGTTCAATACGGTCAAGAACGAAGATAGTACTTACTCCTACACCGGTACGGAAAATGTTGCCATGACCTTCTATGCCGAGAATACCGGCACGGTTCTGGCCGCTGAGTACTGGAAGGACAATGTGATCTTCGCTTGCTCCGACGGTTATCTGTACTCCGCACCCATTAACGACATGGCCAATGCCAAGCAGTTGATCTATTGGCAGGATACCGTGTCCACCATCAACGATATGTCCCTGAACTATGTTGATGGCTATATGTATATCCTGGCAAACAACGGCGTATTCCTGAAGTACAACGTCAAGGACAATACCATGGCCATTGCCTTCATGGTGAAGTCCGTCTGTCCCAACTCTACTTCCGTAGGTTACCTGTACCCCTACACCTTCGCCATTGATGATAACGGCAACTTCTGGGCGGTCAACAGTGGCGGTACGGATAAGACCGGTAAGTATTCTTACCTGTACACCTGGAAGCTGAGCGATGTTCCTGCTGATGGTATCCTCAGCGGTCTGAATCCCATTAACCCCGACAAGACTGCCGGCTTCACCGGTGTTGTCGGCAAGGCTACCTGCCATATGGCATGGGATCATGACAAGGATGTTCTGTACATCATGGGCAACGCCACCGGTACCTCCACCGGCTATAACGGTCAGAATGCCACCGCCCTGCTGTACACCCTGGACACCACCACCGGCAAGGCTACCGTCTGCACCGACTACATGCCTGAGGGCGAGGGCGTCGGCACCGCCGGTCTGATGTACGCTTATACCAGAAGCCTGTTTGTGGTTCCCGCTGACGGCGGCTACAATGTCCCCGATCCCGCTCCCATTGCCTCCGGTGAGGAGGAGAATGTGGAGATCAAGGGCAGAATCCTTGGCTTCACCACCATCAATACTTATCGTGCTTCCATTGCCGACGTTGCTGCCAACATCGCTACCCGTTGGCTGGCACTGGACCCCGATACCCTGTGGTTCAACAAGGATGACAGCACCTACACCGGTTCTGAGACCTATGCCAGAACCAAGTACGCCAAGAACGTTGCTGCTGCCACTTATGTGCCCAGCACCGAAACCGTGTACATTGCCAACATTGATGGTTACATCTACTCTGCTCCCATTGCCGACCTGAACAATACCACTCAGCTCGCCAACTGGAGTGATGTCATCACGACCCGTATCAACACCAGCGACCAGTTTGTTGTCGACATGGCCTACAACGCCAAGGACGGTCACATCTATCTGCTGGGCTATGACAACACCGATGTCCTGAACCAGATCTACAAGTATGACATCGCCAACAATACTCTGGTACTGGATCATGTCGTTACTGTGATCAATCCCGCTGCGCCCACCAAGAACGAATCCGGCTACAACTCCCTCAGAGGC
This sequence comes from Oscillospiraceae bacterium, assembly GCA_015067725.1. Lineage (GTDB taxonomy): Bacteria > Bacillota > Clostridia > Oscillospirales > Oscillospiraceae > Faecousia. Next base: position 39,179 of record SVLX01000020.1, read on the forward strand.
ATGACTATTGACGAGTATGGTAACTTCTATGCTGTCTCCTGTTCCCGTCTGGGCAGTAAGTACCAGTTCCTGTACAAGTGGACGACTGCCGATGTGAAGGACAATGTCAACGAGGACAATACCGTTACCCGCGGCGTTCTGGGTCTGCTCCCTGTGGTCAACAATGCCGCCAACAGCACCGGTGCTTCTGCGACCTATCAGGCCACCAACATGGTCTGGGATTCCGACACCGATACCCTGTATCTGTTCGGCGGCGGCTCCGCATGGACCAACACCTATCACGACAGCATCTATCTGTTTGAGCTGGATGTGAACACCGGTATTGCTACCCGCTGCAACACCTACTACCCCGAGGGCCTGGCTGAGACTGGCACTCCCGCTCTGCTGTACAACTATCTCAGAGGTGCGTTCTATGTGCCCACTGGTGAGACCCAGACCCCCGATCCCGAACCCAGCGAACCCGAACCCAGCGATCCCGAACCCAGCGATCCCGAACCCAGCGATCCTGAACCCAGCGATCCCGATCCCAGCGAACCCGATCCCAGCGAACCTGCTACTTCTGGTACAATGTATGCCTGGTTGTACAATTCCAGCTATCGTTTGACCGATGAAGATAAAGCCGACAAGATGTATGGCCGCTGGATGACCGTTGACCCCGCCACGTTGTGGTTCAACACCGATGCGGCAAGCTATGCTTACACCGGCACCACCAATGTGGCAGCGACCAGCTACGCAAACTCCACCAGCAAGTACCTCTTTGCTGCCGAGTATGTCAATGGCAAGGTTATCTTTGCCCATGCTGACGGCTATCTGTACTCCGCCGAGCTGAGCACTCTTGGTACTGCCACCAAGCTGAGCTACTGGAAGGATTACACCACTTCCGTCCGGGATATGGCGGTCAACTATAAAGATGGCTACCTGTATATTCTGGGCGAGGGCAACACGCTGTTCAAGTATGACTATGTCGCTGACAAGATGTACTACGACTGCCAGCTTGCCTTGACCAACCCTGTTACCACCACTGCTTCCTACCTGAAGCTCGTTGGTCTGGCCATTGATGACAACGGCAATTTCTATGGCATCAATGTTGGCAGCGGCAAGGATCCGAAGTACACCTACCTGTACACCTGGACTGCTGACATGGTGAAGGAAGTTAAGACTCCCGCCGGCGAGACTGTCCGGTCTATCAGTGGCTTGGCTCCTGTCAACAATGACAAGGAGACCGGTTGTACCGGTATTGTCGGCGCAGGTTGGGGCTATCTTGCCTATGACCATGACGCTGACGTGCTGTACGCCCTGGTCAATAACAGCACCGCCAAGTATGGTCAGAACGCCACCAACATTCTCTATACCATGGATACTTCCACCGGTAAGGCTACCGTCTGCAACACCTATGTGCCTACTGCATACGAAGGTATTGAGACCGGTATTTCCGGCCTGATGTACACCACGGTGATGAGTCTGTTTGTTGTTCCCGCCAATGGCGGCAACAATCTGCCCGCACCCGATGGCAACGTTATCGAGCTGGTCGAGCCTGCCAAGGCTGAGCCTGCCGGAAAGTTGATGGGTTGGGTTGAATCTGACTACAGAACTACCCTTTATGAAGACATCAACGGCGTGGTCAAGCGCTGGATGGTCATGGATCCCGAAACGCTGTGGATGGATTCTTCCATGAGCTATGTCTTCTCCGGCTCTCAGACCTATACGGCCACCAACTATGCCAAGGATGTTCTCGCTGCGGCATATGTGAACGGTACGGTCTACTTTGCCAGCGAGGATAACTACCTGTACAAGGCACAGCTTGACGACATGAACAGCGTTACTCAGCTCACCAAGTGGAGCGATGTGATCGTCAATAAGGCCCACAGCAGTGACAAGGCTGTTGTAGACATGACGTATAACGTCAAGGATGGCAACATCTATCTGTTGGGCTGCAGCAACACTGACGATGTCATGCGCAATGAGATCTACAAGTACGATATTGCCAGCGATACGATCACTCTGGATCATACCGTTAATGTCATCAATCCTGCCAAGGCTGGGGGCGATTACTATAACTATGGTTGCTTCAGAGGCATGACCGTGGACGAGAATGGCAACTTCTATGCTGTTTCCAACTCTCGTATGGGTAGCAAGTACCAGTTCCTGTACAAGTGGACACTGGCCGATGTGAAGGATATTACTGCCGAAGACGGCACGGTCAGCCGTGGTATCGTTGACCTGCTGCCTGTGGTCAACAGTGCGGACAATGCTACCGGCGCCGCATCGTCCACTCTGGCATCCAACATGGTATGGGACTCCGATAACGACAAACTGTATCTCTTTACCGGCACCGGCGCCTGGACCTCTGTATACGGCACCACGGTGAACCTGTATGAGATCGATGTCAATACCGGTATTGCCAGCCTCTGCAACAACTACTACCCCGAAGGCTTTAACGAGACCGGTAAGCCTGGTCAGGTTTATACCTATGTCAGAGGTGCGTTCTATGTTCCCGCCAACGCCGGAACGGATGCCATTACTCTGGCAGAGCAGACCTTCAACACCGCCGAGACCTTCTATGTTCCCGGCACTGCTACCACCGTTTCCAGCCCCATCTCCATCTCCACCGACATCAGCGAGCTGGTTGAAACCGAGTCCGCTGAGGCTGTTGGCAGCACCAACACCGCTACCGTGGAGCTGACCGATGGCACGGAAGACGAGTACGGCACCGATGCAACACTGCCCGCCAGCCTGATTTACAACATGAAGCTTGACGAGCCCATTACCAATGGCAAGTTCATCTTCACCTGGGATACGGATCTGCTGAGCTTTGGCAATGGCTTCTGGTTTGTTAATAAGGACCTGACATATGCCACCAGCATTGACCAGGATAATGGTATCGCTGTGATTGCTTTCGCTGCTGCTGAACCCATCCCCGCCGATACCAGCCTGTTCCAGTTCAGTGTCAATATCCTGGACAAGAATGCTCCTTGTATTTACACTGAGGTCAAGGTGGAAATGGCTGAGTTCAACGATAAGCTGAACTACGCTACTGAGATTATTGCTCTCGACCGTGGCGCGCACAACTATGTGTCCATCGAGGATAATGATCCCACCGTCATCACCTACCAGTGTTCCAACTGTGGTCATACCTACACTGAGCCCGTCTCCGGTGAGTGCGATCACGATTGGGGCGAATGGAAGGAAACCAAGGCTCCTACCTGTAATGACAAGGGCCTGGAGACCCGCACCTGTAAGAATGGCTGCGGCGAGACTGAGACCCGTGAGATTCCCGCTCTGGGCCATGACTGGGGCGAGTGGAAGGAAACCAAGGCTCCTACCTGCAATGACAAGGGCGAGGAAACCCGCACCTGTAACAGAGGCTGCGGCGCAACCGAAACCCGTGAGATTCCCGCTCTGGGCCATGACTGGGGCGAGTGGAAGGAAACCAAGGCTCCCACTTGTGATGACAAGGGCGAGGAAACCCGCACCTGTAACAGAGGCTGCGGCGCAACCGAAACCCGTGAGATTCCCGCTCTGGGCCATGACTGGGGCGAGTGGAAGGAAACCAAGGCTCCTACCTGTGATGAAAAGGGCGAGGAAACCCGTACCTGTAAGAATGGTTGCGGTGCAACCGAGACCCGTGAAGTCGAGCCTCTCGGCCACAAGTACGAGAAGACCACCGTCGCTCCTACTTGTACCGAAGTCGGTTACGACCAGTATAAGTGCTCCGTCTGTGGTGACACTTACACGGACAATGAAGTTCCCGCTCTGGGTCACAGCTACACCAAGACTGTAGTCGAGGCTACTTGTGACACTGAAGGCTACGACCTGTACACCTGCTCTGTCTGTGGCTACAGCTACAGAGACAACGTTGTTGCCGCTAAGGGCCACAACTATGAGAAGGTTGTCACCGAGCCCACCTGCACCGAAATGGGTTACACCACATACACCTGTAGTGTCTGTGGCGACACCTATAAGGATGACTATGTCAACCCCACCGGTCATATCTACGAAAAGACCGTGACCGAGCCCACCTGCACCGAAATCGGCTACACCACTTACACCTGCGCCTGCGGTCACAGCTATGTCTCTGACTATGTTGCCGCCAAGGGTCACAGCTTCGGTGACTGGGAGGTCGTGAAGCCCGGTACCTGCACCGAAAACGGTCAGGAGAAGCGTACTTGTACCGTCTGCGGTGCCACCGAGACCCGTGAGATCATCGGCGGCGGTCACAAC
>SVLX01000021.1 GCA_015067725.1 Oscillospiraceae bacterium
TGATGAGCCAACCTATAACGGTCTTGATTTTGTCATAATGATTGCCATTGCAAAGGTCGCAGACGATAAGTTCCGCAAAGATATGTTTAAAAGTAAACGCAAACCGATTGATGAGATATGGAACGGGGAGCAGTATCGGAATATAGGTAATATTGTTCGTTTTGCACCGAGTGCCTGTAATACACAGCCGTGGAAGGTGACGGCAGAAGATAAAGGCTTGACTGTCTACCGTTACAAGAAGCCGGGCAAACGTGGCATTATGCCTGCCAATAAGGTGGCGCACTATAACCGCATTGACATCGGTATTTTCTTTTGTTTCCTTGAACTATGTCTGATGCAAAACGGCATTTCATATGAACGTGAGTTATTTATAGATACCGTAGCAGATGACTGCGAGGAATTGCTGACCGCAAAGTATAAGTTGATATAAAAAACGGCGATAGGGAGAATGTCATCTTCCTATCGCCGTTAATACTTAATGTGGTGTTCCTAAAACCCCAAAATACAATATCATTGAAATAATATCGATTGCCAAAAATACTGCCAATATGATACCGATAATTTTGAGTATCTTTTTTGCCTTACCTTTGTTTTTCTCGGTCATTACTTTTTTGCTGATTTCTTCAACCTTTTCGGTAAAGCCGGATGTCTGCGCACCGTTTTTCTCGGTTACGTCTTCTTTCAGCAGATAATCCATCGAGCAGTCAAACAGTTTGCCAAGCTCGATGAGCTTATCGGTTTCGGGGTAGGCTATATCCGACTCCCATTTGCTGATGGATTGACGAGACACACCGAGAATATCGGCAAGCTGCTCTTGTGTATAATTCAGCTCTTTTCTTTGTTTTGCTATTTTTTCGCCAAGTGTCATAATCTTTGCTCCTTTATGTTTTCTAACGCTGCGTTGCTTTAATTGTAGAACACTCAGCAAAATCATACTACCAATTCGGTGTTTCTAAATGTAAACTTTGGGTTGCATTTGATATTTTGGTGGTGTTGTTACATAGTAAAACTGGAATTTTCAATTATGTCTAACCCTTTGCATTTTTATATGAAATCAATATATGTGCAGGTGCAAACAATAGCGACGATACAATTAACAATACAGACCTGCTCATAATTCCACTAAACAGGAAAATTACCGACGGAATAACAGACAATGCCAACGCCCTAAAAACCGAGTTCTTTCTAAAACAGATAATCCATATCAAACAATAAAGTACGATTAGAAAAATGTCTATCACAAGATATCTCGCAAAGGCTTCGTCAGACCACCAACCGAACCAAGTTCCCGGAATATTGATAATCATAAATCCGAAACAGCCAAATCTTCCTATTTGTTCAACGATTTGAACAGCTTTGTTATGCCACTTGTTCTCAAAGCCATTTTTGCACTTTAACGCATATATTATGTTAGGAATCATAATTATTACTACGAATACTGTCCCAAAAACATTTATCCATTCCATCATATTCTCTCCGTCAAATTCAAAGTTTCCAGTCTCCATTATGCTTAATTATACCGCGATAATGTGAATAAATCTACCGTTGTTGCTTTTTCGCCAGCATCTCAAGGAAATGCAGACCGATGGCTTCTGGGTCATAATTATTGGCTTCACAGATGAACCGCAAACCGTCTGGGGTTAGCAACCGACCGTTGTTGCGGTCACGGCATAACTGCTCATAATCAGCAATCTGCTTCTGAGTGAGTGTCTTTTTCATAATCGTCCTCCAAATAAAAACAACTGGGCAGTCCCGGCTTTCCGTTTACACCGCAAGAGCAGTTTTTACACCGCAACGGGATACTTTTTAATTATTCCACGGTTTTGTATCAAACTCGGTATGATTATTTCGATGTATATACACTTCACCTGTCCCGCAAACCGGGTCTCTAAAGCCTTCAACGCCAACAGATTATCGCCATGAATTAGCATATTCTTGGTATCCGGATCGGCGGCAGCGTTGGAAAGCGCCACATTCTCAATCAGCAGACGAGGCTCGATGCGAATGGGCTTGTTCTTTCCAAACCATGTAAGTTCCAGCTTGTTTCCCATGATTTTCCCTCCATCTCTACGAAGTCTCTTAGTTATTATATCACCTTTTCCCAAAAAAGCAACACAAAAGACCCCAATCCGACAAAACCTGTCGAATCAGGGTCCCAAATCCTCCTACCTCCTCTCCACCCCAAACACCGGCTCTGCCCCCTTCCACTCTACGCACACCGTCTTATTTCCCGGTGGGTTCAGCAGCAAATATGCCGATAATGGGTCTTCTATCCGCTCCCGCAGGGCCCGGCGAATCTGTCTCGCCCCGGCGGCATCCCCGGCAACCGCCAGTTTTCCCGCCACCTCTGCCCCCAAACGCAGGCGGATGTGGCTCTTTCCTGCCCGCTGGGTCAATAAGTCCAACTGCAATGCGGCAATGCCGGTGAGGGTCTCTTTGTCCAATGGCCTGAAAATCGCCACCTTGTCAATCCGTCCCAAAAACTCCGGGCTGAACCGCTCCCGCAGGCAGGCATATACCCTGTCCTGCTGATTCGCCGGGAGGAAACCCAGCCCCTCACTCCGGCGCTGTTCCCCGCCCAAATTGGAGGTCATCACAATGATGGTATTCCGGAAGTCCACCCGGCGACCTTTGCTGTCGGTCAGAATACCGTCATCCATGATTTGCAACAGTACCCCGGTCACATCGGGATGGGCTTTCTCAATCTCATCAAAGAGCACCAGACAGTATGGTCTGCGGCGTACCTTCTCCGTCAGCAGTCCACCGTCCTCATGCCCCACATACCCCGCCGGTGCGCCAATGAGCCGGGATACGGCGTGTTTCTCCATATATTCCGTCATGTCCAGCCGCACCATGGCCTCCCGACTGCCGTACAGCTCCTGCGCCAGACACCGGCAAAGCTCCGTCTTTCCCACGCCGGTGGGACCGGTAAACAGGAGACTAGCCACCGGGCGGCTGCCGTCAGCAAGACCGCTCCTGCCTCTGCGCACCGCCGCCGCCACTGCGGATACCGCTGGTTTTTGCCCCAAAATCTGCCGGTTCAGGCTGTCCTCCAGCAAAAGGAGCTTCTGCCGCTCCTCCATAGCCAGCGCCCCCACCGGGATTCCCGTCCGGGCAGATACCGCCCCGGCAATGTCCTGCGCCGTGACCGTCTTGCCCCGGTGACCCTCTGCCCGGCGGCTCAGCATCCTCTGCATCTTGTCCCGGAGCTCTGCCGCCCGCTCAAACCGGCTGTCCCGCACCGCATCGCTCAATTCCTGCTCCAAATGGGCCTTCTCCCGGTCGTCGCCGCTTCTGCTGCCCATCTCCTCCAGGTGGGCCCGGGCAGCACCCTCGTCCAGCAGGTCAATGGCCTTATCCGGCAAAAACAACTCCGGCAGATATCGCACCGACAAATCCACCGCCGCAGTCAGGGCTTCATCGGTAATCTTCATGTGGTGGTGCTTCTCCATGCCCCCGCGGATGCCCCGGAGAATGGCCAGCGCCGCCTCCCGATTGGGCTCAGCCACCATCACCGGGCGGAATCTGCGCTCCAATGCCGGGTCTTTCTCAATATGCTTGCGGTACTCCGTCAGGGTGGTTGCTCCCATAATCTGCAATTCGCCTCTGCCCAGCGCAGGCTTGAGGATGTTGGCCGCATCAATCGCCCCCTCTGCCGCCCCTGCGCCAATGATGGTATGCATCTCGTCAATAAAGAGAATCACATTCCCCGCCCGGCGAATCTCCTGCAGCAAGTCCCTCAGCCGCTCCTCAAACTCGCCCCGGTACTTGGTCCCCGCCACTAAGCATGCCATATTCAGACTCAACAGCCGCTTGCCCTTGAGCTGTACCGGTACACGCCCGGCCACCATTCTCTGGGCCAATGCTTCAGCAATGGCAGTCTTGCCCACCCCGGGCTCACCAATCAGGGCGGGGTTATTCTTGTTCTTCCGGCTGAGTATGCCAATAACCGCCTCAATCTCCTGCTCCCGGCCAATGACCGGCTCCATGGTGGCTGCTTTTTCCAGTAAGTCCTCGCTGAATTGTTCCAATAGCTTCAATCCGTCTGTCCGCTCCTTTCCCCTCTCGGCCGCTTGCCTGCCGCCCAACTGCTCCAGTGTCTTCGTCAGCATCCCCTCAGGCGAGATGCCGCACAAAGCCAGAATCTCCCCGGCAGATGTCCCCGGCGGGCGGGTCATGGCCAGGAGAATATGCTCCGGACGGATGCGCTTACTGCCGGACCACTGGGCCTCCCGCTCCGCCTGCCGCAACAGGTTTCTGGCTCTGGGGGTCAACCCCTGCGGCAGTTTCGCCCCCTTCGTCCCCCGGCCAATCCCGGAGATGGTCAATGTCCTGACCCAATACTCATCCAGCCCCATGCCCCGCAGAACCCGCCCGGGGAGGGTATCGGTCTGCCGGGTCATGGCCAAAAGCAGATGTTCACTGCCCACATAGCTGTGACCCATCCCTCTGGCTTCTCCTGCCGCCAGATGCAGCAGTTTCCTGACCCCATCATCATAGTGTCGCAAATGGTCTTCCCCCTGACTTTTCCATGTCCCGGAACATTATACCGCAGGCACAGCCCGGATTGTGTCCCTTTCTGCGCCGGATTATACCCTTTTGAGTCATATTCTTTCGGTGTAGCAGGCTGGTGTTCACAGATTTTTTACGGTTTTCCGGAAATTCCAATTGCATTTTTTGAAAACTATGCTAGAATGTATATTGAGGTGCGGTCAAACGTGCCTGACTATTGTTAGGAGGTTGTACTAATGGCTTACAAGATCACCGACGCTTGCGTCAAGTGCGGCGCTTGTGCTGACGCTTGCCCCATGGGCATCATCAGCGAGGGCGACGACAAGTTCGTCATCGATGCCGATCAGTGTGTTGACTGCGGCACCTGTGTCGATACCTGCCCCAACGAGGCTATTGTCGAGGCTTGATCACCCTGACCGCCGTGCCTGCGGGCTGTGCGCAGGCACGGCACCTTTCATCCGAAGCAGAGAGTCAGTCATATTGCCTTATGCCTAAGGGAATCCTCGTGATTCCCTTTTGTCCTATGTGATGTGTAAGCCGGGAATATCCCCCTTCAACTGATTAACCATGAATGATTTACCTGTAGAATCTTTCCCCGGTGGATACCGGTTTTTCCCCGGAAGGGACACCTTTCCCTTAAGCACCGATACCATGGTGCTGGCGGATTTTATCCGTCTGCGCCCGGAGAGTCGGGTAGCGGATTTGGGCTCAGGCAGTGGCGCATTGGGTCTTCTGCTCTGTGCCGCCTGTCCCACCTGTACCGTCACCGGGGTGGAGCTCCATGAATCTTCCCATTTGGCCGCCCGGAGGAATATCGAAGAAAATGGTCTCCACAACCGCCTGCGGAGCATCCACGGCGACCTGCGACAGATTCGCCAGCTTCTTCCGGCGGGGCGTTTTGACTGCGTGGTGTCCAATCCCCCTTACTTTTCCTCCGGTGAAGTGTCCAAACTCAACCCCAATGCCCGGCAGGAACTGACCGCCACGCTGAATGACATTTTCTCCGCCGCCGCATGGCTGCTCAGAACCGGAGGGGACTTCTTTCTGGTGCATAAGCCGGAGCGACTGTCTGACCTGCTGGTTTTGGCCCGGGAACAACATTTGGAGGCCAAGGTTTTACAGTTGGTCTGCCACCGGCCGGGAGATACCCCTGCGCTGGTGCTGTTGCAGTGCCGCCGGGGCGGAAAACCAGGGTTGCGGATTCCCCCGCCCATCTTTCTGCGGGAGGAAGACAGCTCTCCGTCTGTCCATTTCCGCCGGATTTATCATCTTTAATCAAGGAGACACTCAGTTATGGCCGGAATGCTTTATCTCGTCCCCACCCCCATTGGCAATCTGGGGGATATCTCTGCCCGCTGTCGCAATACGTTGGCAGAGGCGGACTTTATCGCCGCCGAGGACACCCGGGTCACCCTGAAACTGCTGAACCATATGGAACTGCACAAGCCTCTGGTCAGCTACTATGAGCACAACAAATCCTTCAAGGGCAACCAGATTGTGGACAGAATTTTGGCCGGGGAAACCTGCGCGCTGGTGTCCGATGCCGGTTCTCCCGCCATCTCCGACCCCGGCGAGGACTTGGTGCGCCAGTGTGCCGAAGCGGGAATTACGGTCTGCGCCATTCCCGGTCCCTGTGCCGCCATCACCGCCCTAAGCATTTCGGGTCTCCCCACCGGTCGGTTCACCTTTGAGGGCTTCCTGTCCACGGCAAAAAAGAGCCGAAACAGCCATTTGGAGTCCCTGAAAGCAGAAACCCGGACCATGATTTTCTACGAAGCGCCCCACAAGTTGCTTTCGACCCTGACCGACATGGTTTCCGTCTTTGGTCCTGAACGGCGCATTTCTCTGTGCCGGGAACTGACCAAGCTCCACGAAGAAGTCATCCGGCTGACTCTGGCGCAGGCAGTGGAGAAATACACCGAGACTGCGCCGAAGGGAGAATTTGTCCTCATCATCGAGGGCGCCGCAGTCGCAGAGATTGCCCCGGCTTTTACCCTGGAAGATGCGGTAAACCGGGCGCAGGAGCTGATGGCTCAGGGCTTATCCCGGAAAGATGCGGCAAAGCAGGCCGCCCAGGAGACGAAACTGCCAAAAAATGCCATTTATGATGGTACGCTGTGACATTTTCAGGCTTGACAGAACCGCCTTTCTTCTGTACAATTATCGGCGTTGAGTAAACGCCAATATGCCCCCGTAGCTCACCTGGATAGAGCGTACGCCTCCTAAGCGTAAGGTAGTGAGTTCGAGTCTCGCCGGGGGTGCCAGAAAAACCACGCTGCGGCGTGGTTTTTTTTGTGAAATAAATCCCATGTGGGATTTGTGAAATACGCTGTGCGTGTGAAATATGGCTTCGCCATGTGAAATGCCTGCGGGCGTGCGGGTTTTCTTTCACTTCACATGATGCGCAACATCAATTTTCATAACGACCGCAGGATTTTTAGCTTTTATTCTTCCTCGAATCATGGTATAATTCCATCTGTCCAGCAGATTTCGGCAAAGTGGGACAGGCAACGCTCCTTGAACTTGAATCATTTGGCAGCGATGTTATCACGCACGGAAAATGTTTTTCCCTGCCATGTGCCGCATACCACCATGTCTCCGCAGGCGGCGCATCATGGAGTGTTCCATTTTTTGTACATCAAGTTTAAAAACAACGTTCAGCGAGGTGAAAATATGGCCATGTGGAATCCTTGGCGAGGTTGTAAAAAGTGCAGCGACGGTTGCCGCTATTGCTATATCCACAAAGGTGACGCAAAACGTGGAATAGATACCGGCAGGATTGAACGGACAGCGGACTTCACCAAACCCATCGAGCGAACAAAGGCCGGTCACTATAAAATGAAATCCGGCATTGTATATACCTGTTTTTCCACTGATTTTCTGATTGAAGAAGCAGATGCATGGCGAGACGAATGTTGGCAGATGATGAAAGCACGCAAGGATTGCACATTTCTCTTTCTCACCAAGCGTATCGACAGATTTATGCACTGCATCCCCGATGATTGGGGGGATGGCTATGAAAATGTAGTCGTTTGCTGCACGGTCGAGAACCAAAAGAACGCAGATTACAAGCTGGGAATATTCCAAAAGTTACCCATCAAACACAAATGCATCACCGCTCAACCGCTGATTGAAGCCATCAACATCGAATCCTATCTTGACGATATTTCACTTGTAGTGGTCGGAGGCGAATCGGATCCCCATGCAAGACCCCTGGACTATGCCTGGGTACTCCATCTCCGGGAGCAATGCATCCGGAGGAATGTGTCTTTTGAATTCAGACAATGCGGAACCCATTTGATCAAAGACGGCAGAATGTATCATTTGCAGACCAAGGATTTATGCGCTCAGGCCAGAAAAGCCGGCATTGACTTTAAGCGCAGTCCTTGATTGACGCCAAAACTGCCACAACACAATACTCCCCACCCCACATCAGGAGGTACCACCATGACCCAATCATCCGAAAACACCACCCTCTCCCACAGCACCACCCAGCCCACAGCAACCATCACCATCCCCGCCCTGCAAGCCTACCTCCATGACCGCTATGGTGGCTGGGCAACTGAGCAGAGTCTTTTTATGAAGCTGGTGGAAGAAATCGGCGAAGTGGCAGAAGTTTTGAATCAGCGCGCAGGTCGGAAAAGCGCGGACGAAGGTGACCTGACAGAGCGACTGGGAACAGAGCTGGCGGATATGATTCACTATGTTGTCGCCATTGCCGCCGTTTCCCACATCGACCTGCAACGGATTATGCTGGAAAAAGACAAAAAAGCCTCCCGGAAATACCACCACGAGGTCAATCTGGAGTCTTTTTTGGACAATTGGAGATAAGATTGTCCCTGCCCAGCCACGCATAAAGCAAGATAATGTTGTTATCATTTTGGCCACCCCGGGAATACCCAAGGTGGCCATTTTATCTTCACATTTCAACCGGAGTCAGTCACCCTTTCCCGCAAAGTCCACAAAGTCTCCTTCAGTCAGCGCATAGTCTACAGAAGACTGCCACTGCCCCAGTTGGTCTTTCCATGCGTCCACATTAACGCCCACTTTGCGGAAGCCCAGAGACGCATAAACGTGCTGTGCCCGGTGGTTTTGCAAATTGGTATCCAGAATAATCTTCCCAAAGCCCCGGTCAAACAGATACCGAATCAGCAGGCTCAGTACCACCCTGCCAATGCCCCGCTCCTGATAGTCCCTCCGGCAGATTTTAATACCAATTTCTGCGGTTTTTTCGTCGACTATCCGGTAGTTGCATTCCCCGATGGAGACTCCCCCGGCTTCGATAATCAGCAGACCTTCTCCCAATCCGGCGGCTACCTTTTCTTCCGTGGTGCCCACGCCGTTGGGAAAACCGGCGTGGGCCATGACTTCGCCGTCATTCCACCATTGGGCAAGCTGTTTGGCATCAGAATTCCGGGCTGTACGAACCAAAATGTCTCTGTGAGTCAGTTGTATCATGGGTATACCTCCTGATTATTGTCCCGCCGGGTTGGGATTTGACGCCCCTGCCTGTGCGGATTCCTGATTTTCTGCCTGTGCTCTGCACTGCGCCATCAATTCTTCGTGAAGCCGGGTCATTTCCCCGGTAATGGCTGCGCTCTTTTCGCTGAGCAGTTCCAATACCGGCTCACTGGTTCGCCCTGAGGCAAAGTACCGCCTGGCGCATTGCAGAGCGGTGTTCAAATCCTGCCCCTTTTCCATGGCATCATAGGCTTCATCAAACAGGCGCATATCGCAATACTGCGGCTCTTCCTCCGGCAATTCCATGGCGTAAATGTGTACTTTCGCCGCTTCTTCCGGCTCTGAGCCCCAATCATACTGAAACAGCACCTTCAGGGTGTCCAAATCGTCAAAGTAATAGTTACAATTCAGGCGACTGATTCGGTCGGGGTACTCTCTGAGCCGGATATACTCAAAAATGCCCTCCGTTGCCCACTTGACCTCGTCCACCCACTCTCGGGTCAGGCGGCTGTGGTCAAAGATGGCCCGCAAATACTGCCCACCATAGACCATGGCATAGAAGCAGTCCTCTCCCCGCATCAATGCCCGGACAAAGGGCATGGCCAAATCCCGGCAACGCTGAAAGTCCGGGCGCAAAGTATCGCCGGGCTTCAGGGTCTGACTCATGTGATAGACTCTCATGATTTTATCTTTCCTCTCTTTGTGCTGACCATCCCACTAAGATAGTCTTCTCTGGTGATCATCATCTGCCGGAAGCCGTCTATAATCCCCACATCCCGGAAACCGGCAGACAGGTGGGTTTTCCATGCGGCCACTTCATTCCGGCTTACCTCAAAATCATTGTGCAGTCGGTTCACGTTCCAGACCGAGAATGCCTCCTCCAGCAACAACTTCAGGGCAGGAACACCGTACCCCATCCCCCGGTAAGGGGCATAGAGCACAATGCCCATATCGTACCAGTCATGCTCCGGGTTGTGGTGGAAATTCACCTCGCCCAAATAAGCTCCATCCGTGCTTCTGCGGATATAGGCATAGAACCGCTCCGGGGCTTGGTCTGTCCAGTCTTCCAGCCAGCTTGCCCACTGCCCCTCCGGGAAGTCGATACAGCCGGTATCCCGGTGATAGCCATCATAAGAGACATCCCAGTTGGCATTATAGCCCATGGTATCCGGGTCAGCCATCATCCTCTGCCGAAACCACAGGTCTTCACGCCTGGGGACATACAGCTCCAGTTGTTCCATATTTCTCCTCCTCAGGGCAGGATAGTGCAGCTTGCCGCAAGTTGCCGCTCCAGCTTTTGGTAGAAGGCGGTATAGTCCTCCAACCGTTGCAGCCACATGGCGGTGGCGGTGGGGGTGGCAAAGGGGATGGTCTTCAACCGGTTCAGCTTTTCCAGCATGGTACTGACCTTCTCCCGTTTTTCTTCCAGGGTAAGCTCGCTGAAGTGCTGATACTCCAGCGTTTCGTAAATCCGGTAGGCATCAAAGCGGTCGATATTGTCCGCATCGCCCACCGTCTCGCAGAAGGCAGTGCGCTCCCATGCAAAATCCGCCTGGTCATCCACATGGATGGCGATGCCATAGCAGATGTCCCCCACCTGCTGTTCATTCAGCCCCAACGCCACGAGGAAGGGCCGGGCCATCGCCGCACCAATGCGACCATGCTCTTTCCACAAATCCTCAGAAGCCCAGTCCGTCCCATAGCCCACGTCGTGGAGCAGTCCCGCCATGGTCGCCAAAGTCACGTCGAAGCCCTCTTTTTCCGCAATGGTCTTGGCAATATTGGCCACCCGGTAGGAGTGCTCCAGCCGGTAGCGGAGCTGAGCCGGGTTTTTCTGAAGGTAAGTCCCGGAAGACAGGGTCTGCTTGAGGAATGCCTCTGTCCGTTCAATCCATTCCATGTTCATTTTCTTTCTCCTTTCCCAGTAAACGACGGTATGCCCCCAGAGCCGCCATATCCCTTGCCTGCAGGTATTTCCGCTGTATGGTGGTGTGCTCCACTGCGGAAATGCGCCGGGTCACTTCTTCCAGAGTGTGCCACTGCAGACGGGTACCGTTTTCCTGCTCTGTGGGGGTCAGGTGACGCTCACCCGGGGTGCGGTCAGTGGTCACCACATAGTAATAATTGATTTGCGTATAGTCCTGAGATGCCCGGTTTTCCGTGACGATTCCCAGAGGCAAAATCTCATCACAGGCGCAACCGGTTTCTTCCCCAATCTCCCGGCGCAGTGCCATCAGCACGTCCTCCCCGTCTTCCACGCCACCACCAGGGAGGCTGTAGAGTTGGAATTTTTCCGCATACATCAACGCATACCGGCCAGCCCGGTCTTTCAGAATGGCACGGGCGGTGATTCTGGGTGCTTTTTGGGATTCCCCGGTGAGCCCCAGAAGCATCCGGTCATTGAGTTCAGCAATGAGATTCATGTTCTGTCCCTTTCCTGCCAATGAACAGCAGATGGTTACTCATGCCCAGCAGTTCCGGTTTCTCGCAGATGTAGAAGTGATAGCGCAGATACTGGACAAAGTTATCTTCGTCCATGGCATTGATTTTCTCTGCCAAAAGCTCGCTGACCCCGTCAGAAGCCACTTCCTTCAAAATTTCCACCCCACCGGAGCGAAGCAGCGCCCGACAGTCATCCACCGTATGGAAGACGAAGGGAAAGTCCTCCAGCTTGAAGGTCTCCTTGTCATAATCCCCACTGAGGAAATAGTCCGGGCGGTAAGAGAATTCCGTGAGAATCACCATATCATTGGAGATGAAGGCAAAGAAAATCATTCCATCGGGCTTACAGACCCGTTTCGCCTCCCGGATACACTGCAGGCGGTCTTCTACCCGGTGGAGGTGGTACAGCGGACCAAAGAGGAGGACGGCGTCAAAGGATTCATCCCCATAATGGCTTAAGTCCAGCGCATTGCCCTGACGCAAGTCGATGTTGTCTTCCGGGGTCAGCTTTTGCCGGAAAACGCGGATATTGTTGTCCGCCAGCTCCAAGGCACTGACGGGATAACCCATCCGGGAGAAGTAAAAGCTGTAAGCCCCCGTGCCTGCGCCCACATCGAGAATGCTTGCACCGGGCTTCAAATATTTCTCGATATAGTGTACCGTGGTAAGGAACTCCACCCGGGCGGCTTGACCGTGGCTCAGCCGGGTGTCCTCATTAAACAGTTCATAGGTTTTCTGTACCTGTTCCGTTTCGTCCTGAATGGCATAAATGTCTTTGAACTCCAAGGTCTTTACCTCCTATTTGTCCATTTTCCGAACATCTCGGCATTCTCATCGGCATGATAGCCCAGATGTTCATAGCCCAGTTTTTGCAGCAGGTTCATGCTGGCCACATTCTCCGGCTCGGTAAAACAGAGGAATTCCCAACCGGGATAAGTCTCATGGAGCAGCTCTGTGACCGCCGAGAGCATCTCATAGGCG
Source organism: Oscillospiraceae bacterium (assembly GCA_015067725.1). GTDB lineage: Bacteria > Bacillota > Clostridia > Oscillospirales > Oscillospiraceae > Faecousia. Next base: position 12,397 of record SVLX01000021.1, read on the forward strand.
TAGCCCCTGCGGTGGTACTTGGCAGAGATGGTATAGCCCATGGTGATGGTCCCGTTTTCGATGAAGATGGTCATCTCCCCCACCAGCTCGTCAGTGTCTTTCCGGGCGATGGCCAGTTGTTTTCTCCCCTCGGGGAGAAATTTGTCCTGCATCCGCCGCTGGATCAAGGCGGCAAGGTCACTTCTTAAATGGAGCTGACCCCGCTGGTATTGGGTACAACGCTCATCGTTGCGGTAGCAGACCAGCTCGTCTAAGTCAGTCTCTTTCCAGTTGCGCAAACGCAGACGTTCAGTTTCTAAAAAGGTCATTCTGTCCTCCTTACCTCTGACCCTCTGCAATCCGGATATGCTCCCGAATCTCCTGCTCATGGGTCAGACAATAGGCATAGCTGTTTTTCATAAAATCGGCTATGCTTTGGCTTTTGTACATCTCATCCATGGTGTCCAGAATCAGTTTCCCCCCTGCTTTCATGTCGAAGAACCAGGGGTAGATACAGCCGCCATTCTCTCTGGGGTAATAGGGATTGATTTCGCTGAGTCTGGGGTCAGCCATGATGGGTTCCACCACCATCTCGCTGAGAATCCATTTCATCGAGGGCCGCTCGTATTCGTCATAACTGTCCCCGAACAGCCGGTTCCATACCTGAAACCAGACCAGATGGATCATCTCATGGATGGCTTCTCCAATGGCTCCCCGCTCAGAGTTGAGATAAAAGATGTCAAAGCGGTGCTCCAGGGGAAACCGGGGCTCAATGGGGTTCATGGTGACAAAAGCCCGCATATCGTTGAGGATCTCAGCGCAGTCGATGGAGAAAGCATCCGACAGTGCTTCGGTAATCTGCGGCTTACAAGTGGCCCAATGGCGGCGGTAACGGGTCAGTCTTTCGTTGATGGTCTCCTCCAGCGTGGGATAAACCGCCCGGAGTGTGGACTCGATGTAGGCTTTTCTCTCCTCCACGGGCAGAGCCATGGCGTGGTGCTTATCCAGTTGGGGATAGAAGCGGTACAGGGGTTCAGACCAGAAATCAGACTCATCTTCATTCTGGAATGCCAAAATTGCGGGAATCATGTAGTCAATCCCGGGGTTAATAAAAGTTAACTCCATAGCCGGTCACCTCTTTTTTCTGAATCAAGTGTTGCTAACGTTGTCTGCCAAGCTCGTCTTCTGCCGCCATCAAGACCTCCCCCCGAATCACCACCCGACCCCCATCTGGACACCGGGCAGTAAAGCACTTCGCCCTCGTCTCCCCGCAGTCCAGCTCCCCGCCGTTTTTCAGTGCATAGACCATAGGATAGATGTTGTTCCAGAGTTCATGGCAGATTGGCGGGCACAGGTCGTCCACCATGAAGGTGTCGCCCTTTTGGTGGTAGCCGCTTCTGCAATTGCTTTCGGTGACGGTCAGTTTTACCTTCATTGGGTTCTCTCCCTTCTGTCCTGCCGCAAAATGGCATATTGGCAAACATCACAAATGCCCTGATTATTCCGGGCGGCCTGACGCATGGTCCCTTCAACCTGCATGGCGCACTTTTGCATCACCTTGCCGGAGGCCGGGTTTCTGGTATCATGCCGGGCTTCGATCCGGTTTACCCCAACTTCGTCAAAGAGGAAGTCAATCACCGCCTGCAAGGCCTCTGCGGTCAAGCCCTGATTCCACCAGAGTCTTCCAATGCAGTAGCCCACCTCTGCGCTTTCCAAATCCTCGTTGTAAGATACCACCGACATACCGCCGATGGGCTCATCTGGCCCGTCTTTTCGGACAATCGCCCACTGGTAGTAATCCTTCCGGGCATAGTTTTCTTCCCACAATGCCAGCAATTGTCCGGTAACCTGAACACTGCCGTGGGCGGGCCAGGTCAGGTATTGGGTCACGGTTTTATCGGAGGCCCAGTTTTTGTACATGGCTTCGGCATCAGCGGTGGTGAATGGCCGCAGGATGAGGCGGGGTGTTTCGATGCGCTTTGTTCCTTTATGGTTCATGGTTGTGCGCCCCTTTCCGCTTGCAGCACCAGCCTCGTTGTCAAACTGCGTTCCGTCTCCACAAGACAGAATCCCATCTTCTGACACAGTCTCACTGCTCTGACATCATCCTCGTCCACCATGACGGTCATGGGCTTATCCCCATTGTCCTCCAGAGCAGCAGCCAGCAGCGCTTTGCCGATGCCCTGCCCCCGGCAGCTTTCCCGGACAAAGAGGTCATAGATTTCGTTCTCCTCATGGCAGCAGGTGTAGTCCACATAGCCCACCACCGTTTCTCCCCACAGGGCCAGCACTACCCGGAAGATTTCTGGGGCTTCGATAATCCGCTCCGCTGTCCAGTAGCAGTCCTTCCCATGGATGGCTTCATAGCCCGCCCGGTAGGTTTCTCCATAGGGGACAACCCGGTGATTGTGACGGTAAGTCACTGGCTTTTCCCGGCGGAGTCTAACCTGAATGGGGTAGAATTCTGCGCCAAAGTCCTCAAGGGCACGGGACAGACATTCCTGCTCCGGGCAGAAGACACTATCCAGCGTGAATCCGGGATACTGCTCACCCAGATACCGCAAAACCTGGGCGCAGTCCTCCCGGTCATGGGACAGGGCCACCAGCAACTCCATATATCTTTCCTCCGGCTGAGTCACAAAGGAAAACAGTCCCTCCAGCCTTTCTTCCCGGTAAATGCCCAGCACCAAATCTTTGGGGTCAACCATGGGATTCAGCAGGTTGCACTGAATCTGCTCCCGTGTCTCCAGCATAGGGGTGCGGAAGCCCTGCTTTTGGAATCGCTCCAGCAGGGACAATGCTTCCCGCTCGTCATTTATCTTGCAAATCATATGTTTCACTCCTTGTTCTGCGCCCGCCAGCACTTCGCTTCTTTCAGCAAGCAGGCAATCAGCGCTTGTTTCCCGGCAGTATATCGTCCCCGGTCATGGGGGTACTGCTCCGCCAAAGTGATTTTTAAGGTTTCATAAGTCCTTGCCCGCTCCGGCACAGCATTCAGATAGTCCCGGAAGTTCAGATAATCCCACCAAACCGGGCTGTCCCAGAGGACCACATGGATATGATGGGTGCGGACATCTTCCCCCAAGTCTCCCAGCACAAACAGCCGTTGCCCCTCCACATCCTGCCCACGGAAGATGAATCCCTGTTGCTCCAGCCGCCGGACATGGTTCTCCACCGCATTCAGGTCTTCCACCCCCACAACAAGGTCAATGATGGGCTTGGCGCAGATACCGGCAATGGAAGTAGAGCCAATGTGCTGAATGTCCACGGCCACTTCCCCCAAGGCCGCCCGGAGTTGGTCTTTCACAGCCCGAGCATCCTCTTTCCAACTTTCCTGATGGGGTGACAGGGAAACCGTCCCTCTTTTTAACCCCGGAATACCCATAACTACTCCCCATTCCTTCAACATACAAAAACGCCGCAGACCGAAGCCTGCGGCGTAATGTACAGATATCCCGATTCCTCCCCCAATAGGGGTATCCTCAGGCATGGTACACAGGAGCGAGTCTTCGGCATATTCTTCTGCCAGGGTAACCGTAGAAATTGATCATATACAGCATGAAACTCACTCCTTTCTCCATAAATGTTGGGGACATAGTAGCACAACGCACCAATTTTGTCAAGCCGAAGTTTTCCAGTTTGCGTAAAAAGGTTTATCCCTCCGCAAGCCTCTTGCCTGTTTCCGGTTGGATGTGGTATAATGGGGGAAAATCCGGTTGCGGATGGCCTTTCTCCCGTGCAAAAGGACGACCCACCAAAATGAGTTCGGCTCATGGTGCGGTAAATGTGCCGTCGGTGTTTTCCGTCAGGCTCAGCCCCGCAAAACAGGATTCCACCCGCTCCGTGTATTCTGCGGTCAGCGTCTCCGGCATGGTGGCGGTGACGGCGTAGAAGTGGCAACCATCATCCAGCACCACACCCCGGCAGACCATCAGCCCCGACTCCCCGGCACAAGCCCAGGTCAGATCATACCGGGGGAAATCTCCCTGCCAGGTGGTCATCACCGTCAGCCGCTCCGGATTCAGCCCGGTCAGCTCCCGCAACATAATTTCCGGACTGTCCGCCTGAAGCACCTCCACGGCAATGGTATACTCCCCCTGATTCTGGGTGTAAATCCGGCTGTCTCCCTGGCTGAAGACCTCCACCCCCTCCAGATCTGACGGCAGGGAAAGCACCACATCATATTTTGGCTGGGCATTTTCTGCCACGGCACCATCCTCCACCCGCTCCTTCCCTGCCACATCTTTTGGCGCACAGCCCACTACGGCCACCGCCGCCAGCGCAATCCCCAGCAAAACCCGGAATCCCTTCATCCAATCAACCTCCCACATTATGTTTCATCAGAAAGGACAAGATTTTATGCTCTATTCCATCCTGACGGTTTTCCTCCTTATAATGAATGCAGTTGGTCTGCTGGTTATGCTGATTGACAAGGGAAAAGCCCGCCGCAACGCATGGCGAATCCCGGAGGCGACCTTAATGGGCATCGCCGCTCTGGGTGGCAGTATCGGCGTACTGGCGGGAATGTACCTGTTCCGGCACAAAACCAAGCATTCCAAATTCTATCTGGGTGTACCGGCAATTTTGGTGGTGCAGGTGGCGCTGGCGGTGTTTGTGGCCAGCCGGATTGGCAAATAAACTGCTCCCCAGGGGAAATATCCCTCAGAGAGCCACGTCTGTTCTGTATGGGTTTATTCCTGGGGTACCTGCTCTGGGTTTTCGGTGGCTTCACGGATGTGTTCTCTGACCGACTGTAACATGGTCGCAAGATTCGCCAACTGCGCCTCAGTGAATGTATCCGGAATCGCATTGCCTTTTTCTCTGTTGCTCACAGAAACACCTCCCGGAGTATGGTTGTCTCAGCCATAGTCTTTGTTGGCTTCTGGTCGGGTATGATTGCAGCATACCAGTAACCGGAAAAATCAACCACTTATCTGCAATCCAAACTATCCGGTTCTTCTTGCTTTTTTCAGCCAATTCTGCTACAATTACACTCACCCCACCCACAGGAGGTCACCATGGTCAGACAAAACTCCCCGGAATGTACTGCCACCACACTGCACCTGCTGGCCATGGTCACCATGCTCTGCGACCACATGGGGCTGACTCTGTTTCCGGGGCTTCTCTGGATGCGGTGCGTGGGCAGAATCGCCTTCCCTATCTTCGCTTTCCTGCTGGTGGAGGGTTACTTCCACACCAGAAGCCTCCCCAGGTACGCACTGCGGCTCTTGCTGTTTGCGCTTCTGTCGGAAATTCCCTTTGACCTCATGGTCAGCGGCAGAATCTATGCCCCATGGAGTCAGAATGTGCTGTGGACCCTGCTCATGGGTCTGGGGCTCATCTTCCTGTTGGAGCAGGTTAAGCAAGTGAAAAATCTCTGGTTGCGGTTGTTGGGCGTGGGCTTTTCTGTGCTTTTGGCCGCCATTTTGGGGGAAATCCTCAGCGCGGACTATGGCTCTGCCGGGCTTTTTACCATTCTGGTGTTCTATTGCTTCCGTGGGCGGCAGTGGTACCATTTCCTCGGGCAGTTTCTTGGGCTTGCGTACATCCATACCCGTCTTCTTTCCAGCCATATTCTGATTCTTCCGGTGGCTGGACTCACTGTGTCCCTTCCCATGCAGGCTCTGGCGGTACTGGCACTCATTCCCCTATGGCTGTACCGGGGCAACAGCGGGCACAAAAGTAAGGCTTTGCGGACGGTGTACTATTTCTTTTACCCCGCGCATATGTTCATCCTCAGTTTACTCCGGGTGATTCTTCATCCGTAATCAATTCTATCGAAAAGGAGCAAAAACCATGAAAATTGCAGTCACTTACGAAAACGGCAACATCTTCCAGCACTTTGGTCACACCCAGGAATTCAAGGTCTATGATGTGGAAGACGGCAAGATTATCTCCAGCCGGGTAGTCGACACCAACGGGCAGGGGCACGGCGCGCTGGCCGGCGTGCTGAATGTCCTCAAGGTGGATACCCTGATTTGCGGCGGTATCGGCGGCGGTGCCCAGATGGCTCTGGCTGAGGCCGGTATCCGGCTCTTTGGCGGTGTCTCCGGCAACGCTGACGCCGCGGTTGAAGCTCTGCTGGCCGGTACGCTGGCCTATAACCCCAACGTGATGTGCGACCACCACGGCGAGGACCACCATCACGAGGGCTCTTGCGGCTCTCACGGCTGTGGCGGTCACTGCCATTGATGCACCAAAAACTCCCCATGGACAGCATGATGAACCATTCTGCTCCATGGGGAGTATTTCGTTATACGATCGGCATCAGGGATTCATAAGTCAATTCTCTATGGGTAAAGGTCAGCAAATACCCACACCCCGGCGCAGGTTGCCACTGATAGCGGTTTCGGTTTTCCCCGGTGAAACTCTCCGCCATAATTGCGGCAATCACACCTCCATGGGTGACGATGACTGCATCTTTGCCGCGCCGGAGAATCTCCCGGAAAGCCGTCATGACCCGGCGGGTCATAGCCAGACCGCTTTCCCCACCCGGCGGGGTATTGGCCATATTGTCGCCGGAAATCCATGCCTGATAGTCCGGGTCATCCTTAAGTTCCCCATAACCACGCATCTCGAAAACACCGAAGTCAATCTCCCGCAGGTCAGGGCAAACCTCCATGGATTCCGGGTGAAACAGAAGCTCCATGGTCTCATTGCACCGCCCCATACCGCTGGTGATGTAGTCTGCCACATCCGGTTTGGGATATCGGATTCCGCTCAGCGCTTCTCTGCCGGCCTCCGACAGGGGCAGGTCTGTACTGCCACAGTAAAGATGGCGCAGATTTGCCTCGGTCTGTCCATGGCGAATCAGGTATATCTTCATTTCAGTCTCTGCTCCAACCCGCAGAAGATGCGGCTGACCTGCCGGGCTTCACCGGCAAGGTATTTGCAGAGCTGTCCGGTACTGTGCCGCCATGCCCGCATATCCGCACCCATAGGCACAACGCCGCAGAAAATATCCTGACAAATCAGAATACATTCCTGCCACTGTGCCCGGTTGCGCCGGAAATAGTCGATGGGGTCAATCCCCTGCATGGTACAAGCCAGCGTAAACTCCTCCAGCGCATAGATACACCGTTGGGAGAAATCGATCTCCATACCGGTGCAGGTAAAAATGTCTGCGTCAGACAGGTTAAAGGCGGCTTTGGCGTAGTCCAGTTTCCCCTGGTACGCACCGCCAAGAATCAGAATCATGGTTGACCTCCTCAAATCACGGCATAGACCGCCACAGCGCACAGCTCGCTGCAGGTCAGGGCATAACCGGAAATGTCTCCATTCATGCCATCGAGAGACTTAAATCCCTTCCGCAAAGCCAGCGCATAGCCCAAAAGTCCACCCACCAGCACAAGGCCCTGCCTCTTCCACAGTAAAAAGCCCAGTACAAGGGTCAAAAGCAACACCAGTGCCAAAAACACAGGCTGACCTTTGGAAATGCCTGCCCGGAACGCCCCGGCATACTGACTCTCCGACATGGGGCGCAGTGTTGTCACCGCCAGAGCGCTCAGTGTCCGGCTGAGTACCGGAACAAGCACCAGAATCCGGCAATCCCCCTCAGCAGAAGACATGAGGGCAAAACCGGAGAGCAGCAACAGCGCCAGCCCAATGACCGCAAAGGCCCCCACATGGGAATCCTTCAGGATCGCCCGCCGCTTCTCCAGGCTCCGGCAGGAACCCACGGCGTCGCAAACATCCATAAAGCCGTCCAAATGGATAAAGCCACTGACCACATAGGGAAAGGCGCACATAACCAGCCCCGTCACCAGACCGGGCAGATGCAGATACCGGCACAGCCAACCCAGAAGCGCCCACAGCAACCCCATTTCCAGCCCAATGAGCGGCAAAAACAGGAGCATCCGTGGCCTTGCTTCTTCATCCCATGTCTTCCATGGGCAGGGAATGGCACAAAACATGGACTGGCACATCATCAGGGCATGAATAAACCGCTTCATGTGGGCATCTCTCCCTTGTGCAAGGTATACGTCCCGGCGGTAACTTCAATCACCGTATCGCTGACCTGCGCCAGCATCCGGTCAATTTTCGCCAGACACGCCCGGTACGTCTCCGTCAGGGCATCATAACGGGCTGCATCGGAATAAATATAGTCGCTGACAATGACCAGATTCTCCACACTTTGGGCAAAAGTCACCAGATCCCTGGCGCACCGCTCCGCCGCCAATACATCCATCTCCCCACCGGTGGGGTCTGGAAAAAGCTCATTAAGCAGCAATGCCGTGGCACTGTCCAGAAGGAAGGTGGCACTTTTGTCCACCTGCGGCAAGCACGAGAGGATATCCCGGCCACACTCCACCGTCTTAAATCCCATGCCCTCCCGGTCGGCCCGGTGGTGGCGGATGCGGTCAATGTCCTCATCATCGCTGGGAATCATGGTGGCCACATAATAATGCCGTCTGCCTGCGGCCAAAGCCACTGCCAAATCCTGAGCCAGCGAGGATTTTCCATTCTTTGCACCGCCGGAAATGAATACAATCATGGTTTACCCTCCACGGTGAATTGGTCTCCCTGACGGATTTCCTCCAGATAACTGTCGTCAATCCCCGCCTGGTCAAAGGTCGCCATATCATTGATGACGGCGCAGGCGGCAGAGAGCACCTCAAAAGCCAGCGGACAGCCGCTGCCCTCACCCAGCCGCATACCCAGAAGGAACAACGGGGCCAAGTTCATCTCCTCCATGGCCAGCTTATAGCCGATTTCAAAGGAGGCGTGGGAGGGCACCAGATAATCCCGCACCCTGGGGCACAGCCTGACGGCGCACAGGGCGGCCACAGCGGAAATCAGCCCATCAATAACCACCGGTTTTCTCACGGTTGCCGCACCGATGAATGCACCGCACATGGCCGCCAGGTCAAAGCCGCCCACTTTGCTGAGTACATCCACCGGGTCATCCCGGTTGGGCTTGTTCAATTCAATCGCCTGCGCAATAACCGCCTTCTTTTTCCGGAAGGACTGGTCGGTGATACCGCCACCTCTGCCGGTGACAGACTCCACAGGCACATTCAGCAGCACTGCCAGTACCGCAGAGGACGTGGTGGTGTTACCAATACCCATCTCGCCAATGCCCAGCACGTCAGCCTCCTGCCCCACTTCCCGGGCAAGCTGCAGACCGGTCAGTATGGCTTGCTCTGCCTGCTGTCTGGTCATGGCAGGACCATGGGCAATGTTGGCCGTACCATAGGCAATCTTTTTGTTCAGCACCTTTTCTTCTCGGATATTGGCATTGACTCCCACATCACAGACGGTCAGCTTGCAACCAAAGTGCTTTGCCAATACCGATGCCCCGGTTTTCGCCCGGGTCAGGTTCACCGTCTGCATCAGGGTCACGGATTGCGGTGCGCTGGCCACGCCCTCCACCACCACGCCATTATCCGCGGCAAAAACCAGAAGATGCTTCCGCTCAATCCGGTTATGGACTTTGCCGGTGATACCCGCCAACTGGACAGACAATTCTTCCAGCCGACCCAGGCTTCCCGGTGGTTTTGCCAGAGCAGCCTGATGTTCTTTGGCATCCGCCATCGCCTGGACATCCAGAGGTTGAACCAGGTCGAAATAACTCTGCAATTCCATAGTTTACTCCAAAATGCCGGTATCCATCAGCCACTGCACACTGGGCCGAGGGTCTTCGAGTTCCAAAGTATAGGTGGCATTGGGACAGAGCCGCTCTGCCTGACGAAGGAACTGCTCCATATCGATGGTACCTTTATTGAGGTCGCAGTGCGTATCTGCCTCACCGTTGTTGTTATGCAGATGGAAATGGTGGATCCAGGGGGCAAGAGTCTCCAGCCAGGTCATCAGCGGAACTTTGGAATAGGCATTGACATGGCCCACATCCAGACAGATGCGCAGTTTGGGATCGTTGACCGCCTCAAGAAGCTGCAGCAACGGCTCGGGGCGGGTCTCCAGCACGTTTTCCAGACAGAGCACCATTCCGGCAGGTACTTTCTTCACGAATTCACGCCAAAACTCCGTACTCTGTTCCACAAACCAGTTATCATAATAGAAGAAGGGTGCATAACCGGAGTGACAGATCAGCGTCTTTGTCAAAAAAGACCTGGCCATGGCCATCGCCTGGGCATAGCGATTTCGGGCCAAATCCCGGGCTTTGGGATCAATGGCACAGGGGAACAGCTCATTGAAGGGAGCATGGAAGGCAATCTGCCGAACGCCCCAGACTTTATTATTGACCACGCTATCCACACTCTTACGGTTAAGCTCCAGATTGGTGGCGGTGCAGTATTCTGTAATTTCCAGACCGAAGCCATGTTTGCGGGCGAAAGGCCCTGCCGCAGTGGACAAAGTAGAAAGAAGCAACATTTCTTTTTTCATATCATTCTCCTAATTGATTCAGCGGAAATACCGAAATCTTGTTGTTTCGGCCATTATCCGGTTGTTTTTGACCCCGTAAACGCACACCGGGCGAGGTCTCCGCAAATCCCATGCAAGGTCATTTGACGTTCATCGCCGGCTATCCGGAGGTAGTCCAACCTGACCGGGTGTCACCGGGAGCGCAGGGATACGCTTTTGCTTCTACATTATAATATCCGGTAAAGGGGGTTGTCAAGGGGCATTTATTCTTGTTTGAATGTCCATTCATTTTTGTATCGCTATGATTCTTATTGCGAATAGCAGAGCTATCTCAAATGTGTTTATCTGATTACAGTTCCGCAAATGGGTCAATCTGGTTCACAGCCCGCACCGATTACTCTTGTTTCCAGCCCCGGTTTCGTCAAAAACTCCTATTTTTACCCAGCCGCTCCCGGATAATTCGGCACGATTCTTTGGATATGTGCTTGATTATTTGCGGGATATGACTTATAATAATAAATGGCGGGAAAGGCGTTACCTTTTCAGGAAATAAAAACACCGCGCAACAGCAAGATGTCTATTCCCGTAAATCCGTGGTCAACCCATTGACGAGACGTGCTCCGGTGGTCATGCCACCGTGACCATCTGTCTGCCGAAATGACCTTGCCCAGTCTTTGGGCATCAGCCGCACCCGGACTTGGGATTTTTTATCCGCGCCTGAGGATATATCACCCACAGTCACGGCGTGGGATCGGTGATTAACCCCGTGTTCTTCATGTCCCTCCAGGTGGATGCCGGGCGGGATTTCCGGACTCCATTCGGCAATGCTGTGTCGACCAATACTTTATCCGCGCTATCCTGAAAAACGACTCTGACCCCAAGAGAGGAGAAACCTACCATGAAAAAAGTCGCCATCATTATGGGCTCCGACTCCGACTGGCCTGTCGTCAAGGGTGCTTGTGAACAGCTCCGTCAGTTCGGCATCCCCTTTGAGGCCCATATCCTCAGCGCCCACCGCACCCCTATCCAGGCCGCAGAATTTGCCAGAAATGCCCGTGTCAATGGCTTCGGCGTTCTGATTTGCGCCGCCGGTATGGCCGCTCACCTGGCCGGTGCTTTCGCCGGTAACTCCACCCTGCCCGTCATTGGTATTCCCATGAAGGGTGGCGCCATGGATGGTCTGGACGCGCTTCTGGCCACAGTCCAGATGCCCAGCGGTATTCCTGTGGCCACCGTTGCCATTGGCGGTGCCAAGAACGCAGCCGTTTTGGCCGCTCAGATTCTCGCCGTTTCCGATGATGACCTTGCCAGGAAACTGGATGAAGCCCGGGAGGAAATGGCTCTGCAGATTGCAAAGAAAGAAGAAAAGCTCCAGGCGGAGCTCAATGCCTGAGTAAACCCACTCCGGTCGACCGGAGTCTCTATATATCAACAAATCAGGAGGAAATACACATGGAAAAGAAGCTTGTTTACACCGGAAAGACCAAAGATGTCTTTGCCCTCGACAACGGCAATTATCTGCTGAAGTTCAAGGATGACTGCACCGGCAAAGACGGTGTGTTTGACCCCGGTGAGAATTCCGTTGGTCTGACCATTGATGGCGTGGGCGATGTGAATCTGCGTATGTCCATCCACTTCTTCGAAAAGATCAATGCTGCAGGTATCCGCACCCATTTCGTCAGCGCCGATTTGAAGGAAACCACCATGGAAGTTCGTCCCGCCAAGGTCTTCGGTCAGGGGCTTGAGGTTATCTGCCGCATGAAGGCTGTCGGCTCTTTCCGTCGCCGCTATGGTCAGTACATCCCCGAGGGCGCTGACCTGCCCGCCTATGTAGAGACTACCTTCAAAAATGATGCGCTGGGCGATCCTCTGGTCACCAAGGACGGTCTGGTGGTTCTGGGTATCATGACCGAGCAGCAGTATGAAGACATCAAGTCCATGACACAGGGCATCACCAAAATCGTCTCCGACGAAATGGCCGCAAGAGGCATGGTTCTTTATGACATCAAGTTCGAGTTTGGTTATGACGCCGAGGGCAATGTCATGCTGATTGATGAAGTCTCCTCCGGCAATATGCGCGTCTATAAGGACGGTAAGTATGTCGACCCCATGACTCTGTCCAAGCTGTTCTTTGCCTGATTTTTTATCACAACGATAGGAGAGTAATTAAATGGGTGGTTTTTTTGGCGCCGTTTCCAGGCGTGACATTACTCTGGACGTCTTCTTTGGCGTGGACTACCATTCCCACCTGGGCACCAAGCGGGCAGGTATGATCATCCACGATGCCAAAGATGGCTTCCAGCGACAGATCCATTCCATCGAGAATACCCCCTTCCGCACCAAGTTTGAGCGGGACTTGTCCGAATTCCATGGTTGTAGTGGTATCGGTTGCATCAGTGATACCGATCCTCAGCCCCTGCTGGTTCGCTCTCACCTGGGACTTTATGCCATCACCACCGTTGGCATTATCAACAACGACGAGGAACTCATCAACAAGTACTTCTCAGATCATCACCACCAGTTTATGGCCATGAGTTCCGGTAAAGTTAACTCCACAGAGCTTGCCGCCGCCCTGATTAACCAGAAGGATGACCTGGTTTCCGGTATCCTTCACGCTCAGAAGGAAATCAACGGCTCGCTTACCCTGTTGATTCTTACGGAGCGGGGAGAGATTATCGCCGCCAGAGACCATTTGGGCAGACTGCCTGTGCTCATTGGCAAGAACAACGACGGTTACTGCGTTTCCTTTGAATCCTTCGCCTACCATAAAACCGGCTATGATGATGCCTATGAATTGGGTCCCCAGGAAATCGTCCGCATCACCGCAGACGGTTATGAGACCCTCTCCCCCGCCGGAAAAGATATGCGGGTCTGCGCTTTCCTGTGGACTTATTATGGATACCCCAATTCCAATTATCAGGGCATGAATGTGGAACTCATGCGTTACCGCAATGGCCAGATTATGGCCGAAGACGAAGAAAAGCGCACCGGACTTCCTGATGTCGACTATATCGCCGGTGTGCCCGATTCCGGCATTCCCCATGCCATTGGCTACTCCAACTACAGTAAACTCCCATTCGCCCGTCCCTTCATCAAGTATACCCCTACCTGGCCCCGCTCCTTTATGCCATCCAACCAGGATGTCCGCGGACAGGTGGCAAAAATGAAGCAGGTTCCCGTACCTGAGTTTATTCAGGGTAAGAAGCTGCTGTTCGTAGATGATTCCATCGTCAGAGGTACCCAACTTCGGGAGACCGTTGATTTCCTCTACAGCAACGGCGCCAAAGAGGTTCATATGCGTTCAGCCTGTCCACCCATCATGTACAGTTGCAAATACCTGAACTTCTCCCGGGGTAATTCCGATATGGACTTACTGGCCAGGCGCACCATCCAGGAGCTGGAAGGTGATGAGGGTCACAACCATATCGAAGAATACGCCGATGTCCATACCTGTCGGGGAAAATGTCTGCTGGACGCCATCTGCAAGAAAATGGGCTTTGACTCTCTGGGCTACCAGTCCCTTGAGGGTATGCTGAAGGCTATCGGGATTGACCGGGACAAGGTCTGTACCTACTGCTGGACCGGTAAGGAATAATCCCCATATCACCAAAACCCAAGGTGGGAGAAATGTGAAGAAAAGCATGACTCCCACCTTTATATTTCCATCACAACGGAGGATACACCCATGAAAAATTCCCATTCCCAGTCCTATGCCGATGCCGGTGTCGACGTAACCGCCGGCTATGAGGCAGTCAAACGCATGAAACCCCTGGTGGAATCCACCTATATCCCCGGCGTTATGGGTACGCTGGGCGGCTTTGGCGGTATGTTCGCCCCGAATATGGCCGGAATGAAGAAACCTGTCCTGGTCTCCGGTACCGACGGCGTTGGCACCAAGCTGAAGCTGGCCTTCCTTATGGATAAGCACGATACCGTGGGTATTGATTGCGTGGCCATGTGTGTCAATGATATTGTTTGCGGCGGTGCGGCCCCCATGTTCTTCCTGGACTACATTGCCTGCGGCAAGAATGACCCCACCCGTATTGCGCAAATTGTCGCCGGTATCGCCGAGGGTTGCCGTCAAAGCGAATGCGCGCTGGTTGGCGGCGAGACCGCCGAGATGCCCGGCTTCTACCCTGTCGATGAGTATGATTTGGCAGGCTTCTCCGTGGGTATTGTGGACGAGGAGAAGATTATCGATGGCAAACGTCTGGCGAAAGGCGATGTGCTTATCGGTCTGGCTTCCTCCGGCGTCCATTCCAACGGCTTCTCTCTGGTGCGAAAGGTCTTCGACGTAGAGAATGCCGACATCAAGACCCCTCTGGAGGAATTGGGTGGCAAGAGTCTGGGCGAGACCCTGCTGACCCCCACCCGCATCTATGTTAAGTCCGTTAAGGCTCTGCTGGCTTCCGGCGTGGACATTCATGCTGTCAGCCACATCACCGGCGGCGGCTTCTATGAGAATGTCCCCCGCATGATGACCGACGGGCTCACCGCCAGAATTGACCTGTCCTCCTTCCCCCGTCTGCCCATCTTCAATCTGATTCAGCAGAAGGGCAATATCCCTCTGCGGGATATGTACAACACGTTCAATATGGGTATCGGCATGATTCTTGCCGTCCCGGCTGAGCAGGCCGAAACTGCCCTGCAGTGCCTGAAGGAAAGCGGCGAAACCGCCTACTGCATCGGTGAGGTCACCGAAGGTACAGAGGGCGTTGAGTTGCTGTATTAAGAGGCAGAGATGCCCATGAAGCAAAGAATTGCTGTACTGGTCTCCGGCGGTGGAACCAATCTGGAGGCTCTGCTTCAGGCACAGGAGGCCGGAAAAATCCCCCATGGTGAGATTGTTCTGGTCTGCGCCAGCAACAAAGATGCCTTTGCCCTGACCCGGGCCGCCAACCACAATGTCCCCGCCCTGGCCATCCATAAAAAAGGCATGAGTCAGGATGACTTTGAGGCTGCCTTGTCCCGCGCCATGACCGAACACCGGATTGACTTCATCATTCTGGCCGGATTCCTGTCCATCCTGACGGAGAATTTCGTCAGGGCCTGGCCCCGGAGAATCATCAATGTCCACCCCTCCCTGATTCCCTCCTTCTGCGGTCAGGGAATGTATGGACTGAAAGTCCACGAGGCCGCCCTGAGCAAAGGGGTGAAGGTCACCGGCGCAACGGTACACTATGTCAACGAAATCCCCGACGGCGGAGAAATCTTGCTGCAAAAAGCAGTGGATATCCTGCCGGAAGACAGTGCCCAGACCCTGCAGCGGCGGGTCATGGAGCAGGCCGAATGGTTGCTGTTGCCTCAGGCAGCAGAGCTGGTGGCCGAAAGACTGACCAGAGAAAAAGGAGAATGAGCCAATGGATATCTACCGGATTGACGCACTCAACGAAAAACTCGCCAACAACACTTACCCCGGACGGGGTATCGTCCTGGGCATCACCCCCAACGGCAAATACACCGTCGCCGCTTACTTCATCATGGGCCGCAGTGAAAACAGCCGCAATCGGGTCTTCGTCGAAGAACCTGACGGCATCCGCACCGAGGCCTATGACCCCGCCAAGTTGGCTGACCCCAGCCTCATCATCTACCATCCCGTCCGCACCATCGGCCGTGGTCTGATTGTCACCAACGGCGACCAGACCGATACCATTTGGACCCATCTGGCGCAGGGACTGTCTCTGGAGCAGGCTCTGCGCACCCGGGAATTCGAGCCCGATGGTCCCAACTGGACACCCCGGATTTCCGGTCTGCTGTGCCCAGATGGCAGCTACAAGCTCTCTATTCTGAAGTCAGCCGACCCCGAAGGCTCCGCCTGCACCCGGCACTTCTTTGACTATCCCCCCATTGCCGGCCTGGGTCACTTCCTCCATACCTATGTCTGCGACGGTAACCCCATCCCCACCTTCCAGGGTGAGCCGGAACGGGTAGCCATGTGCGATGATATGGATAGCTTTGCTGCCGGGATCTGGGAAAACCTGAACCCCAACAACAAGATTTCCCTCTATGTCCGCTACACTGATCGCGCCACCGGTGAAAGCCGGCAGAAGATTTATAACAAACATCACGGTGAATAAAGGAGAAACCTGCCATGAACGAATTGGAACTGAAGTACGGCTGTAACCCCAATCAAAAACCCTCCCGCATTTTCATGCAGGATGGAAAAGATCTTCCCATCACTGTCCTGTCCGGCAGACCCGGCTTTATTAACTTCCTGGATGCCTTCAACTCCTGGCAACTGGTCAGAGAGTTGAAGATTGCCACCGGTCTTCCCTCTGCCGCCTCGTTTAAGCACGTCTCCCCTGCCGGTGCCGCCGTGGGTCTTCCCTTGAGCGAAACCGACAGACGGATTTACTTTGTCCCCGAGGGAGAAGAATTGAGCCCCATCGCCTGCGCCTATATCCGCGCCCGTGGCGCTGACCGGCTCTGCTCCTACGGTGACTGGGCAGCACTGTCCGACATCTGTGACGCCGCCACTGCCCGCTATCTGAAGGAAGAAGTCTCCGACGGTGTCATCGCCCCCGGCTATACCGAAGAAGCACTGGAAATCCTGAAGACCAAGAAGAAGGGTAACTATAATGTTGTCCGGATTGACCCCGATTATGTCCCCGCCCCCCAGGAATTCAAGGATGTCTTTGGCATCACCTTCCAGCAGGGCCGGAACAACTTTGAAATCAACGAGGCTCTCCTGAGCAACATCGTCACCGAGAATCACGACCTGCCCCAACAGGCAAAGATTGACATGATTGTTGCCCTCATTACCCTGAAGTACACCCAGTCCAACTCCGTCTGCTATGTGAAAGACGGTCAGGCCATTGGCGTTGGCGCAGGTCAGCAGAGCCGCATCCACTGCACCCGTCTGGCCGGTCAGAAAGCAGACAACTGGTATCTGCGCCAGCACCCCAAGGTTCTGGGTCTGCAGTTTGTTGACGGCATCCGCCGCCCCGACCGGGACAACGCCATCGATGTCTATACTTCCGACGAGTATGAAGACGTACTGGCAGAGGGTGTCTGGCAGAACACCTTCAAGGTCAAGCCCGAACCCCTGACCGCCGAGGAAAAGAAGGCATGGATTGCCACCCAGTCCGGCGTTACCGTGGGTTCCGATGCGTTCTTCCCCTTTGGCGACAATGTGGAGCGGGCCAGAAAGAGCGGCGTGCAGTACATCGCTGAGCCCGGCGGCTCCATCCGGGATGACCATGTGATTGCCACCGCCAACAAGTATGGCATCACCATGTGCTTCACCGGTATGCGCCTGTTCCACCACTAAAAACCGGAGGTAACCACATGAACCTTCTGGTCATTGGTGGCGGTGGCCGTGAACACGCCATCATCAAAAAACTGAGAGAGAATCCCCGGGTCAGCACCATCTATGCTCTGCCCGGCAACGGCGGCATTTCTCTGGATGCTACCTGTGTCCCGGAAATCGGGGCAAAAGGCATCCCCGCTATCGTGGAGTTTGCCAAAACCCACCGGATTGACTTTGCAGTGGTGGCGCAGGATGACCCGCTGGCACTGGGTTGCGTTGACCGTCTGCATGAGCTGAATATCCCCTGCTTTGGCCCCGACAGCAAGGCCGCAAGAATCGAGGCCAGTAAAGTCTTCTCCAAGAACCTTATGCAGAAATACGGCATCCCCACCGCCCGCTATGAGGTCTTCGACGACCCCAGGGCCGCCCTGAGCTATTTGCAGGCACAGTCTTTCCCCATTGTCATTAAGGCCGATGGTCTGGCCCTGGGCAAGGGTGTGCTGATTCCCCAGAACTACGCCGAAGCACAAGAGGCTATCCGCTCCATTATGGAAGATAAGACCTTCGGCGAGTCCGGCAACCGGATTGTCATTGAGGAATTCCTCACCGGTCCTGAGGTCAGTGTCCTGTCCTTTACCGATGGCCGCACCATTGTCCCCATGGTTTCATCCATGGACCATAAGCGGGCCGGTGACGGCGATGTGGGGCCCAATACCGGCGGCATGGGTACGGTTGCCCCCAATCCCTGCTATACCCCGGAAATAGCTCAAATCTGCATGGAGACCATCTTCCTGCCCACCATCCGGGCTATGGAGGCCGAGGGTTGCCCCTTTAAGGGTTGCCTGTACTTTGGCCTGATGCTAACCCCCACCGGGCCCAAAGTCATTGAGTACAACTGCCGCTTCGGTGACCCGGAGACCCAGGTGGTACTGCCCCTGCTGAAAACCGACCTGCTGACGGTGATGGAGGCTGTGGAAAATGAGCGGCTTCACGAGCTGGATGTGCAGTGGCTGGATGCCTCTGCCGCCTGCGTGATTCTGGCCTCCGGTGGCTACCCCGGTCACTATGAAAAAGGCAAGGCAATGTCCTTCCCCGACACCTTCCCCCAAAATATCACCTGCTATCACGCCGGCAGTAAAATGGTCGATGGTCAGCTCTTCACCAATGGTGGTCGGGTACTGGGCATCACCGCTGTCGCCCCCACCCTGACCGAAGCACTGCAAGATGCCTATGCCACCGCGCAGACCATCCACTTCGACGGCAAGTATATGCGCCGGGATATTGGTCAGCGGGCGCTGAAGGCAATGGAGGAGAAATAAATGGTCTATCGTATTTATGTCGAAAAGAAAGCAGGGCTTCGTCACGAGGCATCTGCCCTGAATAACGAGCTACAAAGTGTACTGGGTATCGCCAACCTCACCGGTGTCCGTGTCATCAACCGCTATGATGTGGAAATGGCGGAAGAGGCCCTGTTTCAGCGTGCTGTCCGTACCGTCTTCTCTGAGCCTCAGGTGGACGATACCTTTGTAACTCTGCCCGAGGGGGACTTTGTGGCTTTCGCTGTTGAGCCCCTGCCCGGTCAGTTTGATCAGAGAGCCGACTCTGCCAGCCAGTGTATCCAGCTTATGACCCAGTCTGAGCGTCCCGCTGTCCGCACGGCGAAGGTCTATCTTCTCTCCGGTCAGTTGAGCCATGCCGATGTGGAGAAGATCAAGAAATTCGTCATTAACCCGGTGGAATGCCGGGAAGCCTCCATGGACACCATGGATACCCTGAAGGCTGATTATGCCGTCCCCACCACCGTGGAAACCGTCACCGGTTTCATCTCCATGGATGAGTCCGGTCTGGCAGAGCTTCTGGACCGTCTGGGTCTTGCCATGGATTTAGACGACCTGAAGTATCTGCAGGGCTACTTCCGGGATGACGAGCACCGTGACCCCACCATCACGGAAATCCGGGTTGTGGATACCTACTGGTCCGACCACTGCCGCCATACCACCTTCTCCACCCATATCGACGATGTGCAGATTCATGACCCTCTGGTTCAGTCTGCATATGAGCGGTACTTAGCCGCCCGGGTGGAGGTCTATGGTGAGGAAAAGGCCGCCAAGCGTCCCCAGACCCTCATGGACATTGCCACCATTGGCGCAAAGGTGCTGAAGAAGCGGGGTCTGCTGCCCGAGCTGGACGAGAGCGAGGAAATCAACGCCTGCTCCATCCATGTGACCGCCACCGTTGACGGCAAACAGCAGGACTGGCTGCTGATGTTCAAGAACGAGACCCATAATCATCCCACAGAGATTGAGCCCTTCGGCGGCGCCGCCACCTGTATCGGCGGCTGTATCCGTGACCCCCTTTCCGGCAGAGCCTATGTCCATCAGGCTATGCGTGTTACCGGCGGTGGCGACCCCCGCACCGCTCTGGCAGACACCATCCCCGGAAAGCTGCCCCAGAGAAAGATTGCCCAGACTGCCGCCGCAGGTTATTCTTCCTACGGCAACCAGATCGGTCTGGCTACCGGTCATGTGGCTGAGGTCTATCACCCCGGCTATATGGCCAAGCGGTTGGAGTGTGGCGCTGTTGTGGCCGCCGCTCCCGCTTATAATGTGCGCCGTGAGTGTCCCCAGCCCGGCGATGTGATCATCCTTCTGGGCGGTCGCACCGGTCGTGACGGCATTGGCGGCGCCACCGGTTCTTCCAAGAGCCACAACATGAAGTCCCTGACCACCATGGCTTCCGAGGTCCAAAAGGGCAATGCCCCCGAGGAGCGGAAGATTCAGCGGCTGTTCCGCAACGGCGAAGTCACCCGGCTCATTAAGCGCTGTAACGACTTCGGTGCCGGCGGTGTCAGTGTGGCCATCGGTGAGCTGGCTCCCGGTCTGAGAATCGATCTGGATGCAGTCAGAAAGAAATATGAAGGCTTGGACGGCACAGAGCTGGCCATCTCCGAATCTCAGGAGCGTATGGCTGTGGTTGTTGCCGCCGAAGATGCCGATACCTTTATCGCCGCCGCCGGTGCAGAGAACTTAGAGGCTTACCGGGTGGCTGTAGTCACCGAGGAAGAGCGGATGGTCATGTGCTGGAAGGGTCAGACCATTGCCAATCTGAGCCGTGCTTTCCTGGACACCAACGGTGCGGTAAAGCATACCCGGGTGGCCGTTTCCCCCAAGGAAACCTATATTGATCCCGTAATGGACATGAGCCTCCGGGATTTGGCAGGTAACCTGAAGTTTGCCTCCCGCCGTGGTCTGGTGGAGCGGTTTGACTCCACCATTGGTTCCGGCACTCTGCTGATGCCCTTTGGCGGCAAGAAGCAGAGAACGCCCGCGCAGGCCATGGCCGCCCTCCTGCCCGTGCTGCCCGGTCAGGAAACGGAGCAGGCCAGCGTTATGAGTTGGGGCTGCGACCCTGATGTGCTCTCCTGTGATCCTTTTATCGGCGCTCAGGCCAGCGTCATTTCCTCTATGGCCAAGATTGTGGCCGCCGGTGCGGACTATAACGGCGCATACCTGACTTTGCAGGAATTCTTCGAGAAGCTCCGCAATGATCCCGCCCGTTGGGGCAAGCCTTTCCAGGCACTTCTGGGCGCTCTGGATGCGCAGTTGGGTCTTCATGCCGCCGCCATCGGTGGTAAGGACTCCATGTCCGGCTCTTTCCTGGATCTGGATGTTCCCCCCACCCTGATTTCTTTTGCCATTGCCCCCATTGGCGCAAACGAAGTCATCTCCACCGAGTTTAAGTCCGCCGGTCACCCGGTGTACCTGTTCGGCACGGATAAACTCAGCGACTATGCCGGTCACTGCGACACCTGGACCCGGTTCCATCAGCTCTGCAAGGCCGGTAAGGTTGCCGCTGCATGGGCTGTAGAAGCCGGCGGCGTAGCGGAAGCCGTCATGAAGATGTCCTTCGGTAACGATATTGGCTTCAAGGCTGTGTCTGCTGAAAAGATTCCGGCCTCTACCGGCATGATTGTGGCCGAACTGACGGAGACTGTGGAAGAAGGCAAACTGCTGGGCTACACCACCGAAGATGCCACCATTACCTATGGCGGAGAAAGCGTCTCCACCGAAGAACTGCTGGCCATCAACGAAGGTGTGCTGGAAAGCGTCTACCCCAACCGCACCACCACAGAGAATGTGCCCGTCAGTGTCCCCAATGTGGTTTCCCGTGAAGTCGCCGCCCCCAAGATTGGCATGGCAACACCCAGAGTGCTGATTCCCGTCTTCCCCGGCACCAACTGCGAATACGACAGCGCCAGAGCTGTCGCCAGAGCCGGCCTGATTCCGGAGATTCTTGTGCTCAACAACCAGTCCGCCCAGGGTGTCAGCGATTCCGTTGCCCGGTTCGCCAGAGCCGCCAAGGACAGCCAGATGATTTTCCTGCCCGGTGGCTTCTCCGGTGGTGACGAGCCCGATGGCTCTGCCAAGTTCATCACCGCCTTCTTCCGCAACCCCGAAGTCCGGGATGCCACCATGGAACTGCTCAAGGCCAGAGACGGTCTGATGCTGGGTATCTGTAATGGTTTCCAGGCGCTGATTAAGCTGGGTCTGGTACCTTATGGCGAAATCATCGACACCGATGAGAATTGCCCCACCCTGAGTTACAATGTCATCAGCCGCCACCAGTCCCGGATTGTCCGCACCCGGGTCGCCTCTGTCCAGTCCCCCTGGCTGAGTCGGATGCAGGTTGGCGATGTGGTGAATGTCCCCATCTCCCATGGCGAGGGTCGCTTCCTCTGCCCCGAATCTCTGCTGGAGCAACTGGCGAAGAATGGTCAGATCGCAACCCAATATGTCGACCTCAACGGCAACCCCACCATGGATGTGGACTTTAACCCCAACGGCTCTGTCTGGGCCATTGAGGGCATCACCTCTCCCGATGGACGAATCTTCGGTAAGATGGGTCACGCCGAGCGTATCGGACCTAAGCTCTACCAGAATGTCCCCGGTGAATATGACCTTCATCTGTTTGAAGCCGCCAGAGATTACTTTGGTCGCTGAGACTTAAATGGAAGATCGCTCCCCCCGGCAAGGGTCGGGACGGAGTCCACAGGTCACTGACCTCCCCCGGGTCAGTGACCTGTTTGTTCTGCGTGAGCATTGTTCAGTAATGCAACAGTGCCCTGTCCGGTTATACACATTCATATTTTTTCCGAAAAATCCTAAAAAACTCTTTACATTTCGCCCGGTTTAACATAGAATATTAAATAAGGTATGATTATGGTCGGCGCTGTACCCTCTTACCCTAATCTGCCCCTATTTTTCCCCGTATTCGGAGAGAGGGACCTCTCTGGATATAAATCCATGCCGTACTCCGGCAAATATACGAAAAGGAGAATACCCTATGAAGCACATCACCAAGCGCATTTTGTCCCTGGTGCTGGTCCTTGCGCTTCTGGCCGGTTTCGCTGTTCCCGTCAGCGCCGCCAACCAGAGCAACAAGGTCACCTTCACTCAGGTCGACAACAGCAACGTCTCTGCCAATCTGCTTAATGAGATGACTGAGACTGCTGAACCTGCAGCCTACGCCGATACTGACGTAGTCCGCGTTTCCATTGTTCTGGAAGGCAAGTCCACCATTGAGGCTGGCTTCTCTTCCCAGGACATCGCTCAGAATGCTGAGGCTATGGCCTATCGTGCCGAGGTCCGTAACGAGCAGGCTGCTGTTACCGCCTCCATCGAGAAGGCTCTGGGCGAAAAGCTGGATGTGGCCCGGAATCTGACCCTGGCCGCCAACATCATTTCTGCCAATATCACCTATGGCCAGATCGAGACCATCGAGTCTGTTCAGGGCGTTAAGACCGTTCTGATCGAGACTCAGTATCAGCCCGATGTGGTTACCAAGGAAGAGGTCGCCAACCCCAATATGGCTACCTCCAGCAAGCAGATCGGTTCTGTTCTGGCCTGGAATGCCGGCTATACCGGCGCAGGCTCCCGGATCGCCATCATCGATACCGGTGCAGACGTGAACCATCAGTCCTTCGATGAGGGTGCGTTCAACTACTCCCTGGCTTACTGGGCCGGCGAGAGCGGTCTGTCCATCGAAGAGTACATCGAAAAGCTGGATCTGCTGGATGTCGCCGAGATCGCCTCTGTGGCCGGCGAGCTGAATGTGGCCATCAACCCCAACGAGGCTTACATCAATTCCAAAATCCCCTTCGGCTATAACTATATCGATGAGGATTATGATGTTCTGCACCTCAATGACAGCCAGGGCGAGCACGGCTCCCATGTGGCCGGTATTGCTACCGCCAACGCTTATATCCCCGCTGAAGACGGCACTTTTGTCAAGGCTCTGGATGCTGTCCTGGTTCAGGGTGTTGCCCCCGATGCTCAGCTTCTTCCCATGAAGGTCTTCGGCAAGGGCGGCGGCGCTTATGACTCTGACTACATGGCCGCCATCGAGGACGCCGTTATCCTGGGTGCTGATGCTGTGAACCTGTCCCTGGGTTCCGGTAACCCCGGTATGTCCAGAAACACCAACGAAACTTATCAGGCCATTCTGGACAACCTGCAGAACTCCGGCACCATCGTTGCCATGTCTGCCGGTAACTCCGGCTCCTGGGTGGAGAATGCCTATAATGTCGGTTATCTGTACACCGATGACGTGAGCATGCAGACCAACGGCTCTCCCGGCTCTTTCACCAACTCCCTGTCAGTTGCCTCCGTGGATAACGACGGCAAGGCCGGCTACTACTTCAGCATTGGTGACCTGATGGTCGTCTATAACGAAATGCTGGAAGGCAACACCGGCAAGTACTCCAACCTGCCCTTCACCACCATCGCCGGCGAGCATGAATATGTGATCATCGATGGTGTCGGTACACCTGAGGACTGGGCTGTCGTGGGCGATGCCCTTCAGGGCAAGGTCGCACTGTGCTCCCGTGGTACTACCTCCTTCTTTGAGAAGGCTGTCGCCGCTGTCGATGCCGGTGCCATTGCTACCTTCATCTACAACAATCAGGCCGGTGTCATCAACATGGACCTGTCTGACTATCCCTATACTCAGCCCTGTGCTTCTCTGACTCAGGCTGACGGCGCCGCTGTTAAGGCCGCCTCCACCCCCGTCACTGACGAAGCCGGTAAGGTCCTGTACTACACCGGCACCATGACCATCAGCGACTCCATGGGCGTTGGCCAGTTCAACAGCGAGTTCTACACCATGTCTTCCTTCTCCTCCTGGGGCGTTCCCGGCTCTCTGGAGCTGAAGCCCGAAATTACCGCCCCCGGTGGTTCCATCTACTCCGTCTATGGTGCTGTCCCTGGTGCCGGCGGATATGACCAGTATGAGCAGATGTCCGGTACCTCCATGGCCGCGCCTCAGGTCTCCGGTATGGCCGCCCTGATCGCCCAGTACATCCGGGAGAACGGTCTGGAAGAAAAGACCGGCCTCGATGCCCGTACTCTGGGTCAGAGCCTGCTGATGTCCACTGCCGTTCCCATGTTCGAGAGCGCCGGCAAGTACTATCCTGTCCTGCGTCAGGGTGCCGGTCTTGGCAACATTGGCGCCGCTGTCTCCGCTGACAGCTACATCCTGATGGACGAGAATGCTACCGCCTCCTACGCCGACGGCAAGGTCAAGGTTGAGCTGGGTGACGATCCTCAGCGCACCGGCGAGTACACCTTCTCCTTCACCATCAACAACCTGACCGATGTGGAGAAGAACTTCGCCCTGTCTGCCGACTTCTTCATCCAGGGTCTTATCTCCGATGGTGTCAATATGTATATGAACACCTCCACCATGCTGATTGGTGCGGACGTTAGCTGGGAAGTGGACGGCGTCGCCGTTAAGCCCGCCACCAACCTCAATGGTCTGGACTTCAATGCTGACGGCACCGTTAACGCTGACGACGGCCAGGCTCTGCTGGATTACGTCACCGGCGTGACCACCACCCTGAATGCCAAGGAAATGGCCGATCTGGATGCCGATGGCGACATCGACACCTATGATGCTTATCTGTTCCTGAGCCAGCTCACTGCCGGCACCGCTGTTGTTCCCGCAAACGGCTCTGCCAAGGTCACCGTAAAGGTGGTTATCTCCGAGGACTGGAAGGAAAGCATTGAGTATTACTACGCTAACGGTACTTATATCCAGGGCTATGTCTATGCCGAGAGCCTGTCCGATGCCGAGGGCAACATGGGCACCAGCCATTCCATCCCCGTCCTGGGCTTCTATGGCAACTGGACTGACCCCTCCATGTTCGACGTTGGCTCCTATCAGGAATTTGCCACCGGCGACGAAACCAGAATGCCTTATCTGGGCAACACCAACTCCAACACCTACAGCATCATGTACGCCAACCGCACCGGTAGCTACTACTTCGGCGGAAACCCCATCGTTCCCGATGAGACCTACCTGCCCGAGCGTAATGCCATCAACTCCACCAATGGCGACGTGATCAGCAAGGCTTCCTTCATCAGCATCCGTAATGCTGCCGATTCCCGCTTCATGGTCGTCAACAAGACCACCGGCGAGACTCTGGTCGAAGCCTTCCCCGGTGCTGTCAGCTCCGCTTACTACTATGTCAACGGTGCTGTCTGGCGCAACACCGGCTATAACCTGAATGCCAGCTTCGATCCCGCCGGTCTGCCCGAGGGCACTGAGCTGGAACTGTCTCTGACTCTGGTTCCCGAATACTATGTGGACGCTGAGGGCAACGTGGCCTGGGATAAGCTGGGCAAGGGCGCTTCTCTGTCCGTTCCCATGGTCGTGGATAACACCGCTCCTACTATGGGCGATGTCTCCCTGAGCCTGACCTCCAACACCCTGAATGTGGTCGCCGCTGATGACCGCTATGTGGCCGCTGTTGCTCTGTTCAACAAGGCCGGCACCAAGATTCTGTCTGCTGCCGGTTCCAAGATGGACATCAAGCCCGGTGAAGAGGCCGTCTATTCCATCGACATGGCCGGTGTCTCCGGCAGCAAGTTCCTGCTGCAGGTTCTGGACTATGCCATGAACGCCACTACCTATGAGGTCGAACTGCAGCTTGGCGAAGAGCAGCCCCTGCCCGAATTCATCGCTTTCGACCTGTCTTCCGGTTACTGGACCTCCTTCGACAAGACCACCACTTATGAGGAGCTGACCGAGTACGCTCCCAGTAACGTGAACATTTTCGCCGCCACCATCGTTGACCGCATTGTCCTGGCCGCTGACGAGACCGGCATCCTGTATGCTATGCCCGAAAGCGACCTGACCGACGTGGCTGTTGTTGGCGACCTGGGCAGAATCGTTACCGATATGGCTTACAACAGAGCCGACGGTAATGTCTACGGTGTTGACCAGTACAATAACCTGATCATCATCGACAAGCTGACCGGTGCCGTCACCGAGGTTGGCAAGATCGGCATCACCACCAACACCCTGGCTTGTGATGCTTCCGGTACCTTCTACAGCAATGGCTATGGCACCGGTGAGGTCTACTCCTACACCCTGAGCACCATGGACAGCCCCAAGCTGCTGTGCGATGTGGACATTTCCGCCGAGTATGTGCAGGCCATGGAAATCAGCCCCAACGACGGCAAGCTCTACTGGACCAGCTTCTATATGTTCTTGGGTATCATTGGCTACGCTTACTTCTACGAGATCGACACCAAGACCGGTGAGTATGTCGAAGGTGAAGATCTGTGGAATGAGTTCGCCGGCCTGATCATTCCCGAGAAGAAGACCGGTGGCAGCGGCTGGAGCGCTCCCACTGACAAGGTCTCCGGCATGATGCTGGCGCCCAAGAGCGTGAGCCTGCTGAGAGGCAATACCACCACTCTGACTGCCGTTGTGCAGCCCTGGACCGTGATCGACCGCACCGTGACCTGGACCTCCGCTGACGAGACCATCGCCACCGTGGACGAGAATGGCGTTGTTACCGGCATCGGTGCCGGCACCACCACCATCACCGCCACCTCCAACCTGGATCCCTCCTTCTCCGCCTCCTGCGAGGTTACTGTGGAGACCCTGGGCATCACCCTGAGTGGTACCCTGCAGGATGAGGACGGCAACCCCATGTTCTATACCTGGGATATGGAGAATGATGCCACCTGGACCGGCGGCGTGGCCATCGACACCAGCATGACCTCCGCCACCATGGACACCCTCAACAACAAGGCATATATCATGGACGCTACCTCCAACTCCTGGAGCATGCACCTGGTCGATCCTGCCACCGGCAAGAGCGAGAAGGTCGGCGCCAACGGCGCTGCTGTTCCTCTGTGGGATATGGAGTACAGCACAGTCTACTCCACCACTGCCGATCCCAAGCTGAATGCCATCTACTACTACTACTTCCTGCCCGCCAAGAACCCCATGGCTCTGGATACTTCTGCCTTCGGTCTGCAGTCCTATCTGAACCAGTACTCCGGTGCTTCCTACCTGGTGGCCATTACCTCTATGGGTGCCGAAGAGCTGGACGGCAAGGATACCGAGCATGTCCTGATGCTGGATAACATGGGCTTCATCTGGGACTTCTGGATTTATCCCACTGATGCCGGCTTCAGCGCATCTCTGAACTATACTCCCACCGATCTGGAGATCTCCTTCCCCGGCGATGAGTCCGGCGACAATATGTACACCTCTATGGTGGTTGGCGATGACGGCAACCTGTACCTGTCCGCCTTCACCGGCGACACCAATGAGCTGTTCCGCCTGACCTATGATGTCGCTTCCGGTAGCTATACCTCCGTCCGCATCGGCGACGTAGGCGAAGGCGTATGGCCCGCCATCATCACCGGTGTCACCACCAACGGCGGCACCGAGGGCAATGCCATTGTCTCTCCCAAGCCCACCATGACCATGGATGCTCAGCCCATCTCCGCTGAGGAACTGGCCGCCGCCGGCAAGATCGTTGCTACCACCGCTGTTGCCTCTGTCTCCAACGAGCAGAAGGCCAGCCTGCTGCCCAACTCCGACAGCAATGTGGGCAACAACGAGAAGACCGTCACCGTGAACGTGACCACTGACGTGGCCGCCACCAACGGTCTGGTCAATGTCAGCTATGATCCCGCCCTGCTGACCCTGGAGAATGTGGTGCTGAACGGCACTTACAATGCCAAGGTGGAGAAGGAAGGCAAGCTGACCTTCGGTTATGTTGCCATGACCGAGATTCCCGCTGGCGGCACTGTAGCTACCCTGACCTTCGCCGTCAAGGAAGTCAAGGATACCACCGTCACCGTGGAGCACAAGCAGGTAAACAACGCTGCCGGCACCACCGAGACTGTCCCCGTTGAGTTCAAGCACGAGAATACCGAGGTTCGCGGCGCGATGGACGCCACCTGTACCACTGCCGGCTACACCGGCGACATCTACTGCACAGACTGCGGCGCTCTGATTCAGAAGGGCAAGGTTACCCCCGCTACCGGTCACAACTTCGGCGAATGGGTAGTCACTGAGCCCGCTGACTGCGATGTTCCCGGCGAGGAGACCCGCTACTGTGACGACTGCGGCGTCCGCGAGACCCGTGTCATCCCCGCCACCGGCCACAGCTTCGGTGAATGGACCCTGACCAAGGCGCCCACCTGCACCGAAAAGGGCATTGAGTCCCGTTCCTG
>SVLX01000022.1 GCA_015067725.1 Oscillospiraceae bacterium
TTTTGTGGATGTCTTCAGGCATAAACTGGCACAATAACCGCCATAGTTCCGGTCTAACTTCA
This sequence comes from Oscillospiraceae bacterium, assembly GCA_015067725.1. Taxonomy (GTDB): domain Bacteria; phylum Bacillota; class Clostridia; order Oscillospirales; family Oscillospiraceae; genus Faecousia. Next base: position 63 of record SVLX01000022.1, read on the forward strand.
AATACAACCCGATTGGGGGTTAACCGGATGAAATTCTTGATATGGAATTGCTCCTCTGCATCTTTTGAAAAAGAGAGCAAGCCGTATGGGTAATTGGAAGAACCTTGCCACTGAATTCCGTAGATGCAGATATCTTGCCATGCGATATCCCACGATTTCCAGCCCAGACCAAAACAATGGAGCCCACTTTCGTCTATCCTGCACCGCACCAAAAAACGGCTCAATACCTGGTGTGGGTGCGCCAAAATATGGACAAGTACCAGCGGAATAATGAGCAAGGCCAACAGCAAAAAGACGGACGGGTCAAATGTTTGGTACAAAAATCGATAACAGAAGAATGCGCAGAGGCCAAATACCAAAACGTAGAGAAACGCCATACCAAACAGCACAAACAGTACGGAGAAGCGGCGATAAAGTGTGATGACCACAGAAAAACCTCCAATCGCATAATCGTATAGCCAAGCAGCGACAGGGGGCAAACAAGAAAGGGAGATGGATTTGAACCCGCAGAAGTCACTACTACTTAATCTCTCTGATTTCCAGTTTCCCCCAGATACGTTCAAGCAATTTCTGCAGGCGCCAACGCTTGACCTCTGAATATGGAATACCGATATTCCAAACCAAGAATAGATTCCTTCTTCTGTGTCCGCGAAGTGCGCTGACATAGAAATGGGGTATTGGGTCGGCTGGCTTGATTGTAATACAGAAGTATTCCAGAAGCTGCTCGCCCCATCGCAATCTATGGGTCTGTTGAATCAGAACAACTTCGGAAACCTGCTCCCACGGTATGCGCTGTACCCGGAACCAGAGGAAGTAAATAGAGAAGAACTCCGGCTCAATTCTGTACCCCCAAGCGAGCTTGACCAGAAAAACTGGATATATCATGAGACACCCAATCGAGATAAGAACAGCTTCTGTGCCGTCTCCTCCGTGGTGTAGGAACTCAACGCCACAAAGATACCCCACAGACAGCGTTACCACGCAAGTACAAAGCGCCCACAGAAACCAGTGGGGCTGGACTTTGAAATGGCCCGGGTGAATGGACTCAGGTGGCTGTTGCATAGACATACTCCTTGATTAAAGTTTTTGCCAAATTGCCATTTTACTCACTTTTCCAAATTAAGCTCTGCATTGTAGACGACATATGCGTCCGGTCGTTCAGCGGGGCGCTTATGGTTTTCCTAATGTATCCGGCGGAGTTTCTTGCGCTTCTCCATATCGCAATATGCCACCAGCGCATTTTTTGCTTCTTTACACAACTGGAAACCATGCCCCGTTGGCAGTAAACTCCCGCAAATACATGGCGACAGGGAAGATACAATTTCAACACCAAGAAAATGGCCATAACCGATGGGACGCAATTCGATAATATCGTCCCATGCGTAGCACCACAGTTGCTCGTCACACCGATGACACCGGATGCCAAATTCGTTGATTGTAATAAAGTTCTGCCGGCTTTTCCGGTAGGAAAGCGCGATTATGCCAAACAGCAGTGCCCCGGCAAGGAAGATAACCCAGCTTCCCTTTGGGGCAATGTTCGCCGTGAGCGGGATGAGCAACAAATAAAGATACGCCAGGAAAATGACCCCGAATTTTGTCTGGGTGAAAGCAGGCTTGTCTTGGAGGAATGTCATTGTATGTAACCCCCTCAGGATACCGTGGTCGAACTGCGAGCAGGTGGCATTGCTACTTTAGACACATATCCCAGTGCTGCACACAGCAGAAGAATCCATCTGTTCAATATATAGTATAAACTCCGTACACCGCCCTGTCAAGAGACACCTTCCGGATTATCCCCAAGCTGTCTGCATAATCTTCACATCGTTACAGCAAACGTACAAATGATGTTAGTCACCCCACTTTCCTCAATGCGCGGCGGTTTTTCAATCCTCGCTCCCAACAATCAGCACATAAGGCATTTCTTCCGCATCCAACCACAACAGCATCCGCAAAAAGTCCGCCTCCGGCAGACCAATACAGCCCTCAGTTGGTCCTTTTGCGCAGTGGAAGAAGATGGCACACCCCCGCTCCGGGACGGTATATGGTGGCGTATTATAGCGAATAACGCAGGCATAGGCGTAGGATTCCGGATAATCTTCCAAATGCTCCACATCGGCGCGATTCCATGTGTCCGTCAGGGTCGGGTCGTCCCGCTCCTGCCAGGTGTTATAGTAACTCGATTGGTCGTCACAAACCCAGTCGGAATTCCCGGTCACATCCCGCCACAAAAGATGCAGCCCCTCCGGTTTGGTCGCATTGCCGAAGGCTTCTCCCAAGGCCCACAGCCCGGCGGGAGAGGTGAGGGTGTTTCGCTTGCGGTCGTGGGCAACACCCTTTTTTCCGGTCCAGCCGGTCATCCAGGTCAGATGGTCCTCCGCTACCCAGCCCTGCATTTCCCGGCGATAGCAGGTGATCTGGGCTTCGTTTTCACCAGTACCCACCACCAAAACCAACTGGCGGCAGTCCCGGGCACTTAAATCCGCCCAGCTTAAGCCCTCTACTGTCAGATACTTTTCCAACAGCATGGCATTACCGCAGTCTTTGTCCGCCGGGAACATGGATGCGCGCCGGGGATCCCATGTGGCGGTAGTGTCTCCCGGTTGGGGGGTGATGGGTGCGCCCTGCTGGGGGATGCTCATCACCCAGGGAGAAGATTGGGCTTCCGGTGCGGCCGGCGGGACTTCCGATGATGGGGCGGTTTCTTCCGGGGGCAGAGTTTCCGGTGTGTCCGCCGTCCCGGTCATGGGTGCTGTGTCGGCGGTTTCTGTGGTATCTGTTGATTCGGCGGTATTCGGGGTAGTATCTGTCTGTGTGGGTTGGGATTCTGCAGCCTTCCCGGGCAGAGTGGGAATCTGTTGTACCATAACCGTATGTTCTCCACCGGGTTGAGGACGGTAAGCCGACCTCTGCCCGGATGCACCGCAACCACAAACCAACACCGGCAGGAACACTGCCGCCAGTACCGCACTGCACCGCTTAAGTGTCGTTAAATCCATTGGGTCCTCCCGAATCTTCAATGACCCACAACATGGTTTCCGGGTCCCGGGTCAGGTGATAAAACCAGACCGTTTCTCCGTCAGCCAGCGGGGTTTTGGTGTGGTCGTACTCGGCGTAGTAAATGGCCCGCACCACCACAAAATGCTCCTGCAAATATTCATCACTCCAGCCCCGGCTTTCCGCCAAATCACTGCCGGAATACAGGGCAATGAGCCGCTGGGTTTCCTGCCGGTCAATTTCCAGCGAGCGAATCTCCATCACCAAAGCGCCGATGGACGACTGATTCTCCAGACTGGAACGAACCACCTCCACCGGGTCTTGTGCCGGTTCTTCCTGATAGGGACTGAACCACTGCCCTTCCCCATAGGCGCATACCCCGGTCAACAGAGCAAGGATCAACGCCGCCGCCAACAGAATCCCCCGGAGAGACCGCCTGCGTGGGGCTGGCTTCGTCGGTGTTCTGATTTGGTCTGCCTGTGCCACATCCGCTTCGTCCACCTGAGACAGCGCCTCCAAAAGCTGCATTTTCGTCATAACAATCCCTCCTGTTCCAAATGTTTTCTTAAGCGCAGCCGGATTCTGCGGAGCATAGACTTGGTTTTGCTGATGCTAAATCCAGCGTTTCTGCCAATTTGCTCCACCGGGTCCAGATACCAGTAGCGGCAGAGGAAGATATTCCGCTCCGTCTCCGGAAGGTCCGCCACAAACCGGCGCAAAGCCGCCCCCAATTCCTGCGCCATGACCGCAGACTCCGGGTCACTGTCCCCGGGAATGCACTCACCCAACTCATCCAGAGCCAATGGGACTTCGCCGCCGCCCCGCTTCAGCCGGTGGGCATCCCTGTACCGTTTCAGGGCGAGATGGCGGGTAATCTTGCCCAGATAGGTTTTGAGTACCGTGGGCTTTTGGGGCGGGATGGTCTTCCATGCGGCCAGCCAGGTATCGTTGACGCTTTCGTCCGCATCTTCGTGGCTAAAGAGAATGTTATAGGCAATGGTGTGGCAGTATGTACCATATTGCCGGGCGGTTTGGGCAATGGCGTCTTCTGCCCGGTTTAAGTACAGGTCGACAAGTTCTTGATCCGTCATAGCCTTCCTCCTTTTGTTCATTGACTGACACCAACCATCTACCCCTTTTGCGCCAAAGGTTGCAAGTCAGCAATGATTTTTTGCCAGATTTTCCAGAAATACCCGCAACCGGCGGCAATATGCTTCATCTTCCCCACAAAAACTGAGGAAATATACCCCAATCTGCGCCAGATAGAACCGGACCGCCCCGGGGTCATAGTCTCCCATCTCACCATAACCGGAGAGAAAGGCCTCCACTTCCTCCGGGGTCTGCAAAAACCGCTGTCCCGGGCGGCAGAATATCGCCCAGGCCAGGTCAAAATCCCGGTTTCCATAGCCGGAGAGTTCAAAGTCCAGAATCCCGGAGATATGACCCCCCAGCCAGAGGACATTGGCATAATGGAAGTCCCCGTGACAGAAGCACCGCACCGGGTTTTCCGGCGGGCAGGAAAAATAGTCCGTCAGCCCATCCAGCCCCAGCTTTTGACACAGTTCCGGAGTCGGCGCATGGAAAAATCGCCGGTCTGCCACAGCCGGGGCATCCGGGGTGAGTCGGTGGAGCTGAGCCAAAGTCCTGCCATATTCCCGCAGATATGGGCGCGGATCCATCCCCGGGTTTTCCTTTAGCAGCACGGAAAGCCGCTCCCCCGGCAATTCCAGCGTCACGGAAAACGGTGTACCTGTCAAGCCAAAGTCGATGACTTTGGGCCCATGGGGGATACCCGTCCGGGCGAGCAGCGCCACCTCGTTGTGAATCGCCGCCCCCTTTTGCCGGGCAACCTTGATATACGCCCGGACCTCCTGCCCCTGATGAAGTCCCCGGGCATGGAAGACGTCATTCCCGGCATGGGGATAGCCCAGAATTTCCAGCGGGGTGAAGGTGCGATAAGGCAGAGAAAAGGGGTCGATGGTCTCCCGCCATTTTGGGGGATGTTGCATGAAGCATTCCTTCTTTCGGTGGTTTTTGGGCAGATGATACCACGCAGATGGGGGAAGGTCAAGTCTTGTATTGGGGCGGGTTTTGTGGTATAATAGGGGCGTAAAAAATGGGCCGTTTTGGGCTGACTATGGATGAACCATGCCCCCGGGAAGGAGTGAGCCACTACGGAACAAGAGCATCTCTGGGACAGCCAACTGCAAATCCAAACCACCGGGCGCGATGACGTCATTGCTGACGAATACCGCTATCCCTATGAGCCAACGCCATACCCGGTCTTATTGCGGCTGGCAGGCAGTGGCTTGCTTGGCGAAAATGATGTTCTTCTGGACTATGGCTGTGGGAAGGGGCGGGTTGGCTTTTTTCTGTCCCACCGGGTTAAGGTCAGGACCATCGGCATTGAGTATGATGCGCGCATCTATCATATAGCTGTGCGCAACCAAAAATCGGCTGTTTCCGGTGCGGACACCACCTTCGTCCTGACCCGGGCGGAGGAATATGCTGTCCCTCCGGCGGTCAACCGTTGCTATTTCTTTAACCCCTTCTCCCCGGAGATTCTCTGCAAGGTCCTGTCCCGGGTGATTCAGTCCCACTATGCCCATCCACGGGAAATTCTGCTGTTTTTCTACTACCCTTCAGATGCATACATTTCCCAACTGATGACCATGGGGGAATTGGTATATTATGGTGAAATCGACTGTGGCGACCTGTATGCAAAGAAGGACAGCCGGGAGCGGATTGTGATTTTTCAGTTGCCGGATTATGGTTTTGGGCAGTAAGCAAGCGTGTTAATTATGGATGAGAAAAACGCACCCGGTTTGGTTGGGTGCGTTTTTTGTGACCTGATAATTGATGATAAACGTCTATCCCGGAATAAATCCATCCGGATGTTCCCGCAGAAAAGACAGATAAGCGAGCCTGTCTTCCTGCATGGACGGCGGCAAACTCTCCGGGGAGATGCACCAGACAAAGGGGGCTGGAATGTGATGGTGAGGCCAATGGGCGATGTCGAAACGATGTCGGCACATTTCCGCAGTGTCCAGTGGAATAACGAAATAATCTGCCGCGGGGGCTGTACCCTGATGCCGGACAATACCATAGGCTGTTGGTCCAAAGCCCATCGAGTATTCCACCGTATCCAAATCGGACAGAAAGCAAGGAAAGGTTGCGGCATGGAATTCGGCACTGCCGTTGCAACAATCCGGGCAATGTGCTTGCCGGTAGGCTTCGTCCTCGTCTGCACATTCGGTACACAGTTCAGGATGTTCCTCGGCGAAGTGCTCGGCCAAATCCACGGAATGCAGAATGGCTCCCGGCAACAGCAGAGCGGTTCCAATGTTGTCCTCTGCAAAGGACTCACCGGAAAGAATGCGGCGCTTGACGATGCGGTATCGGGTCGAGGGATTTTCCTGCCCCCCGTACTCCTGATAGAACAGCGCAATCATTCTGACAGCCGCCCCATAGGAGGCACACAGATAGCACTCGTCCCAGGCATCAGGGGTTTCTTTGATGTGCAGTTCAAAAACAATGCCGTCATCAGTTTCCAGAAAGGTCTCCAACATTTGGCGCTGGGTTGCCATCAAGCTGTCGGCATAGGTGCGCATCCTGCCGGAAAAAGAGTCCCGCAACAATTGTAAATGCCGGAGTCTGGAGTCGAAGTCCGGGGAGCACTGAAAAGCCAGTGCCAACAGCGCCATCTCGGAACATGAATACCCGCTGTCCCGGATGGCTTTTTGTAAGTCCCGGGAGGGGATGAGCTTCACCATTTCTTCTTGCAGAGAATGCATCATCATTTGCACCTGCTTTCTCACAAAGTACGCAGAATCACTCTGCCGGGAATCAAAGACCGTCCCCCACGTTCAGCAGGGGACGGTCCTGGGTTTTCTTTACCCTCCGGATTCAGTCAAATCCTCAGGGCCGCTCACTGGAAACAATCGAGCCCGCGTCAAAGAGGTCGTCAATCTTGTTCTTGTCCTTGGTGATGCGGGTGCCATTGATGGTGCGGCGGGTCTGCCGGACATAATTTTCCGTAATCTGACCCCATGCCTCCACATCATTGTCCATGCCGATGAAGTAGCGGAAACCGGCATCATAGAGCGTCTCATACTTGTCGCCGGCATATTCCAAAAGGTCACTGCCACCGGCATAAATCAGAATCTGCACATCGCCCAGCAGGTCGTTGAAGGTCTCTTCCCAGTCCTGCACATCTTCGCTCACCGCCTCAGCGGAGGAGTCGCCATAGCGCAGACCGTCATAGGTGAAGCTGGCGAATTCATAGCCGGTGTCCTTCAAGGTGGCAATCACAGCCTTCAGCGTCTCCAGTTCGTCTGCCTTCTCCGTGTCATAGCCGAACAGGTCGCCGCTGTTGTCCACACCGATGACCGCTCTTGCGCCCCGATAGGAGAAGCCGGGGAATTGCTGGATAAAGCCCTCCAGAATGGAGATGAAGTCATAAGTACCATAGAGCCGGGTGGCACTGGGATCAATGTACTCAGCGGTGATAGAGCCGTCCGTTCCCAGCACCAGACCCATGGCGAAGCCGTCGCCGGCCCGGGACAGGGGATAGTTGGCAGGAAGCATGGACATGACCAGTGGCTTCTTGCCGGCGGGCAGTTTAATGGGCTTGGCCTCGTACTTGCCCTCGTCATTCACGTCGGCAATGTCGCTCATGGAAACCAGCACATAACCATTGTTGTACATCTGGGTCAGTGCGCCGGTGAATTCCTCAATGGTCAGATTGTAGCTGGCATAGTCCTCAGAGGCGGAGTCGCCATCAAAGGCACGGGAGGCATCCACAATCAGATTCTGGAAGGAGATATGGGGAATCTTGGTGTTGTCGCCCCAGGTGACCAGATTGACCTGCTCCTCACGGTAGCGGTCCAGAGCGGCCTGCACCCGGGAATCGTGACCGGTGAAACTGCTGAGCAGGGCAATTGCGCCGTCATAGTCATACTGGGCGGCCAGCAGTGCGGCGGGGTCCAGCACATCGGCGGCATCGGGGCCTGTCTCCTCCAGGTTGGCGGCGGGAGTCTGCATGGGGATGGTCTCATCGTTGTTGCCACCGAAAATGGCGGAAATCAGGGAAACGATGATAACAATCACCAGCACCGCACCACCAAGGAGAATCAGAGCAGGCAGATACCGCTCCTTAAAAATCTGCCACTTGGTTTTCTTCCGGCGTCTTCTCCGGCGGGGAGGGTCTTGCCGCTGTTCTTCGGGATATTGGGGATTCATGGGTCAGCCCACCTTTCTTTTTGGAAAATGAGTATGGGTATATTTTACCCCATTGGGCAGGTTTTTTCAAGACTTCTTCGGCAAATCCGGGAAGTATTGGAAAAAAATGCCATTACAGGGTCTTTTCCAGCTCCTCCAACTGCTCCAGCCAGAGCTGACCGCTGCCGTCAGAGGGCATACGCCAGTCACTGCGGGGAGACAGACTCACAGGACCCACCTTGGGGCCATCGGGCAGACAGCTCCGCTTGAACTGCTGCTGGAAGAAGCGGCGATAGAAGGTCTTCAGCCACTTGAGGATGGTCTTGTCGTCATACTTTTGACCAAAGGCCACTCGGGCCAGACGGAAAATTTTGGTGGGCTCATGGCCACTGCGAACCGTCTGGTACAAGAAGAAGTCATGGAGCTCATAAGGACCCACCACATCCTCTGTAATCTGGACGATTTCGCCCTCCTGCGGGGGAAGCAGTTCGGGAGATACGGGGGTATCCAGCACATCCAGCAGGACGCTCTTCAGTTCGTCTCCACCCAGCCATGCTTCATGGCGCACCAGATGGCGAACCAAAGTCTTGGGCACACAGGCATTGACGGCATACATACTCATGTGGTCGCCATTGTAGGTGGCCCAGCCCAGAGCCAGCTCGCTCAGGTCGCCGGTACCCACCACCAGACCGCCGAAACGGTTGGCATAATCCATGAGCACCTGTGTCCGCTCTCTGGCCTGACTGTTTTCAAAGGTGACGGAGCGGTCATCTTCCGGCAGGCCGATGTCCTTGAAGTGCTGTTTGACCGCATCGCCAATGGGAATCTCCAGGAAGGTGACGCCCAGAATTTCTGCCAGCGTCTGGGCATTGGAACGGGTGCGGGTGGTGGTGCCATAGCCGGGCATAGTGATGGCGTGAAGTCGGGTTCTCTCCCAGCCCAAGCGGTCGGCGGCACGAACCATAACCAGCAGAGCCAGTGTGGAATCCAGACCGCCGGACAGACCCACCACCGCAGTCCGGGCATGGGTATGTTCCAACCGCCGGGCAAGACCGGTGGACTGAATGGCCAGAACTTCCTCCAACTGCTTTTCGTACTGCTCCGGCGCGGGGATGAAGGGTTCAGGGTCAACGGGGCGGGTCAGGGTATGGGGGCGCATCTTGAAGTCGATGTTGACCACGGTAAAGTCATGGTGATGGCCACCGCGATAAGCACCCTGCCGCATACGCTCAGCGGCCATGGCACGGACATCAATTTCGGAGATGATAAAGTCGGGCTCCATGGTGGTGGATTCTGCCAGGATGTTGCCATTTTCGGCGATAATGTTATGGCCGGAGAAGACACCGTCCTGGGTAGACTCCCGGCAGGAGGCACAGGCATAAACATAGCCGCAAATGAGCCGGGCAGACTGACCGCTGACCAGAGCCCGCCGATAGTCGCCCTTGCCCATGGTGGCAGGAGAGGCAGACAGGTTCACCACGACGGTAGCACCGGCCAGAGCCATATTCTCCGAGGGCTGCCAGGGTGCCCACAGATCTTCACAGATTTCACAGCCAATCATAATCTCCGGAAGCTGACGGCAGACGAACAGCACCTGCTTATCAAAGGGAATGTCCCGGATAAAGTCGTGGCCCATAGGGGCGGAGTCGAAGTAGCGGGACTCATAGAATTCGCCATAGCCGGGGATATGATTCTTGGGAATCAGTGCCAGAATCTTGCCATTCTGCACGGCGGCGGCGCAGTTATAGAGTCTGCCGCCATGGGCGCAGGGCAGGCCCACGAAGGCCAGAACTTCCTTGCCCTCGGTGTGGGCGGCAATCCGCTCCAGGGCAGTCCATGCACCCTGACGCAGCATTTCCTGGTTGAACAGTTCCTGACAACTATAGCCGGTGACGCACAGCTCCGGCAGACTCAGAATCTGAACCCCCACGGCCTCAGCCCGGTCGATGGCATCCATACATTGCTGGGCATTGAAATTGCAATCTGCTACCCGGACATCCAGAGAAGCGGCGGCAACCTTTACAAATCCGTCATTCATGATGATTCTCCTTTATTTAAAAAGAATGGGTATTGGGGTCTTCATGTCTTGGACTGGGTTATGCTCAGAGCTGATCCAGATTGAGACTGAAGGCGGGAAGGAAATGGGTCATAAAGTACTCCAATTCCGGCAACTGCATGTCCTCAAGCGCCGTCAGGGTCTGGCGCTGGGCGGAGTCAAATTCCTGATTACCCGCCTTCAGCTCCTCAATACATTTGATGTAGGCAGACAGTTTATCCGCCGCCTTGACGATGGGCACAAGCTCCTGCTCATCTTCCAGAATCAGCCGCTCATAGCTCGGGCGCAAAGTTTCCGGCAACATGGACAGCAGTTTCTCCCCGCTGACCCGCTCCACCTGTTTATAGGCGGCTTTAATCTCCGGGTTAAAATACTTCACCGGAGTGGGCAGGTCGCCGGTGAGAATCTCTGAGGCATCATGGTACAATGCGGCCACGGCGCAACGGTCCGGGTCGGGTCCGGGGAGCCGGAGAATGTCCCGCCGAATCAAGGCGAGGGCATGGGCCAGGACAGCAACCATATGGCTGTGCTCCTGAATGTTCTCGGAAAAGCTGTTGCGCATAAGTCCCCAGCGGGTGATATACCGCATCCGGGAAATAAGGGCATAAAACTCATTGGCCATGGGTAATCTCCTCCACGATGCGGGGAATATCCTCCGTCCGGCGGCAGAGGTGGGTTGCCCCGGCCTCAATCAGTGTCTGCTCACTGCGGTAGCCCCAGGTGACGCTGATGCACGTTAGTCCGGCGGCTTTGGCGGTGGCGATGTCCACCTCAGAGTCACCCACATAGATGGCATTCTCCGGGCTGACCTGCAGAGCCGCCAAAGTCTTGAAAATCATATCCGGGGCAGGTTTTCGGGGTGTCCCGGCTTCTTCCCCCAAAAAGAAGTCAAACTCTGGAAATTGCGCCTGACACAGGGGCTGAGTCACCGGGTTGGGCTTATTGGTGACGATAGCTAACCGGAAACCGGCCTGTTTCAGTGTGGCGACAGTCTCTTTGATACCGGGGTAGGGATAGCAGGTCGTTCCGCTGTGGGCGGCGTAATAATCCCTGTACCACCGGTGGATTTCCTCAAAATTCTCCGGTTCATAACCAATGGCGCACAGAAGCTGATTCCGGGCACCATTGCCCACGAAGGCATAAAACTCCTCCAGTTCCCGGGTGGGTAAACCGAATTGGATCAGGGTTTGGTTGGTGGCATTGGCAATATCCGACAGGGTATAGAGAAGCGTGCCGTCCAAATCCCACAAAATGGCTTTATTCATGGTATCCTCCTTACATGACCTGCAGGATATAGCCCTTGAGATACCAGGCATTCTCTGCGGCCAAATCCGCCGGATGGTCCCGGCTTTGCATCATAGTCTCCAGGAGCCGCACCGGGCGGCCCACATCCCCTGCCGCCTCTCGCAGCATTTGTAAAAACAGCGGCGGGGTCATAAACTGACTGCAGGACCAACTGGCCAGATAGCCGCCGGGCTTTACCAGCCGGATGCACCGCAGATTCAGTTCCTTATAGCCCCGGTATGCGCTCTCCAGTGTCTTCTTGCTCTTGGTGAAGGCAGGAGGGTCACAGATGACGAAGTCGAATTTCCGCCCCTGCTCATCATAGGACTTGACCAAATCGAAGACATTGGCGCACACCGGGGTAATCCGGTCAGCCACTCCATTTTGCAGGGCATTCTTCATGGCCATATCCAGTGCCTCCTGAGACACATCCACCGCCTCCACGGAAGAAGCGCCATAGAGGGCGGCATGGATACTGAAGCCGCCGGTATGACAGCACAAATCCAGCACCCGGGCATTATTGCAGTAGGGTTTGATTCTGCCCCGGTTTTCCTGCTGATCCAGGAAGTGACCGGTTTTCTGCCCATGGGGGAGGTCGGCCAGCATTTTGGCCTCATGCTCCATAAAGGGTACCAGCTCCGGCACATGGCCATAGACTGGGCCGGTCAGCAGAGGGAGTCCCTCTTTCTGCCGCACCGCCAAATCGTTGCGCTCATAAATCCCTTCGGGGGAGAATAGTTCCACCAAAAGGTCAATCAGCGCGGTCTTCCACAGTTCCATTCCCGCACAGACAATCTGGAACGAGAGATATCGGTCAAATTTATCCACCGTCAGCCCCGGCAATCCGTCGGAGTCTCCGAAGACCACCCGGCAGGCATTGTTGAAACCCAGACTCCGGCGGTAATTCCATGCGTTATTCAGTCTTTTCCGGAAGAAGCCGGCATCCACTGTCTCCTCCTGCCGGGTCAGAATACGCACCACGATTTTGGAGTCGCCATTGAAGAAGCCCCGGGCAATGAAGTTACCGGCGTGGTCGGTCACATTCACCACCGCGCCTAAGGTGCAATATTCATCCACCCAGGCAATTTCGTTGTCAAATACCATGGTCTTGCCCCGGAGGAGATCCTTTTCCTCACCCCGGCGCAGACAAACCTGTCCATATTCCATGCCGATTCCTTTCTGCCCACCATTGACGGATGGGCGCAAGATATGATACAATGCAGGCATCAATACAAAGGGGGAGAAGTCCGTGGCGGAGTCCAGCCAAACCAAGAAAATACTGGCGCAGACCATGAAGGAGATGATGTCCCGGCAACCCTTTGGTAAAATCAGTGTTGGTGATTTGTGCGTAGCCTGCAACATGAACCGAAAGAGTTTTTATTACCACTTCCGGGATAAATACGATTTGGTGAATTGGATTTTCCAGACAGAGTTTCTGGAAACCATTCAGGGGGATTTGCACACCTCCGCGAAATCGGCACTGGAATCGCTGTGCCGCTACTTCTATGAAAACCGGAGGTTTTACTATCATGCCCTGTCGGTGCAGGGGCAGGATTCTTTTCAGGACTACTTCCGGGAGATTCTCGACCCGGTGATCCGCAGTTATGCCCTGGAGCTGTTTGATACCCGGGGTGAAGACGAGGCCTTCTTTGTGACCTTCTTCACCGACGCGCTGATTGTGGCCATTTTGCGCTGGTTGTCTGACCGAACCTGCATGAAGCCGGAGAAATTTACGGCACTTTTGTACCGGAGCGTGGAAGGAAGCGCCCGGCTTTTGCAAGCAGAGGCAGCAGGAAATGGCGATAATCGTTCTATTTAATATCATACCTCTTTTTGCCAAAAAATGCAATGCTTATTCCGCATCTGATCCGGTTTTTCCCGCACAATGACAAGTCCCCGACCTGTGGAGATTCTTCTCGCCGGGTCGGGGACTTTGGTTTCGGTTTAGTTGTGGCTCTCCAGCCAGGCTTTTACCTTGGTCTTGGCGACACAGGTAATGGTTTCCTGGGGATAGGCAGAGCACTGGCCGCCCCGACCATACTGGAAATACAGTCCCTCTGGAGTTTTGAACAGAATTTCCTCATAACCACAGGGGTCGCCATAATATCCGGATGTGACCTTCTTCACAACGGTGGCAGTTTCGGTATCGTATTCCCGCTTGCGGATGATTTCTTTCAAGGGGGAGTCCCTCCTTCGTGCTATGGATGTATGCCGGCGATTCCCGGCAGAGCCCTATTATACGGGAAACAGGAACGGATTTCAACACTATAGCACCACAAAGTTTCTTGTGCGCAAAGGTGAAGATTCGTGATTCTGCACAAAAACAGGATGAAACATTGTCAAAAACAACCGGAATCCCGCTTCGTGCCGGCGGACAGTTATGTTTTTAGACTTGCCAGAGACGACCCAATCTGCTATAATATCAGGCGGGATTATTTACCACAGTTCAGAGAAAATAACCACAAAGGAGTGCAAAACCATGGGTAAAGTATATGTCTTTGATCATCCTCTGATTCAGCACAAGCTGAGCATTATGCGGGACAAGAACACCGGAACCAAGGAATTCCGGGAGCTTCTGTCTGAAATTGCCATGCTCATGATTTATGAGATTACCCGGGACCTGGAGACTGCCCCGGTGGAGGTGGAGACCCCCATCGGCCCGGCAACGGTTCCCATGCTGAAGCCTCAGCCCATTTGTCTGGTGCCCATTCTGCGTGCCGGCCTGGGCATGGTGGATGCAGTGATTCGTCTGCTACCAAACGCCCGGGTGGGTCATATCGGTATGTACCGGGATCACGACACACTGCGGCCTGTACCCTACTACTGCAAGTTGCCCGCTGACGCAACGGAGAGTCTGGTGCTGATGCTGGAGCCTATGAATGCCACCGGTGGCAGCACTGCGGCAGGCGTGACCGAGCTGAAGAAGCAGGGTTGCAAGAATATCCGTGTGGTCAACCTGATTGCCACCCCTCAGGGTGCGCAGTTGGTTCACGAGATGCACCCCGATGTGGACATTTACATTGCCTCCATGGATCAGGGGCTCAATGAGAATGCCTATATCGTGCCGGGTCTGGGCGATGCCGGAGACCGGATTTTTGGAACGAAGTGAGATAAAGAAATCGGAAAAGCCCGGATTGCTCTCGACGAGTTGATCCGGGCTTTTTGTGGTTATTGGGGTTCGGGGGCAGAATTCCCTGCTTCTGTCAGTTTCTCCTTCATTCCTTCCCAGGCAACCAACAAAACGCAACCACCCAATACCCTCGCAGATGCAGGTTATTATGACTGTTCCCCGGTCAAAGTACCCCCAGCAATTCCTCCGGCGAATCCACCACCAGCCATGCCCCGGCATCCACCATATCCTCCCGGTGACCATAGCCCCAGGTAACGCCAACGGTGGGCATATTGTGGGCTTTTGCCCCGAGGACATCGAAAGCGGTGTCACCCACCATGATGGTTTCCGCCGCGCCGCCCAGCTCCTCCAAAAGTGCCGCAATAACCTGAGACTTGCTGTCCCGACTGCCGTCCATTGAGCCGCCACGGATGACGGAAAAGTATTTCGTCAGGTCAAAGTGGGCAAGAACCTTTTGGGCCATAATTTCCGGCTTGGAGGTCGCCACAAACAGCCGATAGCCCCGGGACTGCAGTGTCTCCAGCATTTCCCGGATGCCGGGATAGAGCGTATTCTCAAAAATGCCGCCGGCATTATAGTGCAACCGGAAAACCCGGACGGCTTCTTCAATATCCTCTGCCGGAATCCCAAAGCGGGCGAAGGTATCCCGCAGAGGGGGACCCACGAAAACGCCCATTTCCTCCCTGCTGCCGGGGACAATGCCAAAATGGGTCAGTGCCAGACCTGCACAGCGGATAATGCCGGGACCGGAGTCGGTCAGTGTGCCGTCCAGATCAAAAAAGATGTTCTTTACCATAAGTATCTCCTTATTTGGCAGACCCGGCGCTTATTGCCGGGTGTAGGGACGCAATGCGCCGGGCTCCGCCTGCATAGTGGGCTGAGAGTCCGGCGCAATCCGTCAATCAGGTATTCTTCATAATGACCGTACCAACGCATTCGCTGACGTGCTCACAGGCATCAACACAGCTCTCCAGGCAGGCGTAAATCTCACGCCAGGAGATGGTCAGCAGCACATCCCTGGAGGTGGTGGTCAACTCACGCATGGAGGACAGGTACAGCTTGTCGCATTCTTCCTCAACGTCGTTGATTTGGACGATCAGGTTGTGAATCTTCTTGGAACGCTTGAAATTCTCAAACTCTGCCATCAAATCGCACAGCAGTTCACAGCACCGAACAATTCTCTTGGCAAATTCCACAGCGGCGGGGTGGATGCTGGGAACGCTGTAGATATAGAACATCTGCAGGATTTCCTCAATCTTATCGGTAACATCGTCCAACTGGTGGCTCAGCATATCCAGATCTTCCCGGTCAACCGGGGTCACAAAGGCTTTAGCCAGAGCCTCATTCATCTCGTGCTTCTTGATGTCAGCCTTGTGCTCGATGCCGTGCATCAGCTCCAGCATGTTCTGAATCTTTTCGGGGTCGTAGCTTTCAAGACAGCTCACCAGATAGACCGCTGCCTCTTTGGAAAGCGCAGTGCTTCCCATCAGGTTTTCAAAATAGAACTTATCGCCCTTAGCCATTTTCCAACGTCCTTTCTATTATGTGAAGATCAGCATAAACAATTTCGTCATCAGGAAGCCCACCAAGCCACAGCCGGGGAAGGTCAGCACCCAGGTCAGCACCATTTCCTTCACCACGCCAAAATTGATGGCAGATACCCGCTTCACCGCTCCCACGCCCATAATGGAGGTGGTCTTGGCGTGGGTGGTGGACACCGGCAGGGAGAAGATGGAGCAAATCAGCAGGGAAGCTGCGGCGGCAATGTCCGCAGAGAAGCCCTGATACTTCTCCAGCTTGACCATGTCCATGCCCACAGACTTGATGATTTTCTTTCCACCCATGGCTGTGCCGGCGGCCATGACCACGGAGCAGACAATCATCAGCCAGATGGGGATATGAATATCCGCAGGCAAAGACTGACCCTTGGACATATATACACACAGAAGGACAACGCCCATGAACTTCTGACCGTCCTGCGCACCATGCATAAACGCCATGGAAGCCGCACCTACAATCTGCGCGCCCCGGAAGAAGGGGGCAGTCCTGGGACGGTTGGCTTTGCGGAAAATCAGCGTGACCAGCTTGCACACCAGCCAGCCCAGACCGAAGCCCAGACCCACGGAAATGCCGATGCCATAAATAACCTTAATCCACTCATTTCCATTGACGCCGGAGAAACTGTTGTGCATGGCGATGGCACTGCCGGTCAGGCCGGCAATGAGGGCATGGCTCTCACTGGTGGGGATACCGAAAACCCAGGCCAGAGTCGCCCAGAGGACAATGGCAAAGAGTGCCGCACTCAGGGCAATGATGGCCAAATCCGGATTACTGCCGAAGTCCACCATTTTGGTGATGGTCTCAGCGACGGTGGCATTGAGCAGAGTCATCACAAATACGCCGAGGAAATTAAAGACTGCCGCCATCAAAATGGCCGCCCGGGGAGACATACAGCGGGTAACCACGCAAGTGGCGATGGCATTGGGTGCATCTGTCCAGCCGTTGACCAGAATTACGCCCAAAGTCAATGATACGGCAATAAACAGCAATGGGTTCGCTGTCATCTGTTGCCAGAAGTCTAAGATGGAATCCATAAGAATCTCTCTCCTCTTTCTCTGTTGTGAAGCGTGTCTGTGTTGGGGAAAGCATCATACACTATAATCCCCCATTGTGAATCAGTATAGCATCTTTTTCGCAAAAAGGCAAGTAACAATTCATCCGCAAGCAAAAAACAATGGATTGACCATGCACCACTGCCGGACATTTTCCGGAAATTCTTTGGTGCTTATTGACAAAAGGATGGCATCAGTGTACAATTATTATCGGCAGGTTATATCGTTTTATCTGGATGAATAGTCGCCAGATGTCATCATGTAAAGTCCGGGCAGAAAAAATTCCTCCGCCGGGATGTGATATATCTATGCCACGGGCAACCGGGAATCCCCCGGAGAAGATTGGTCGTTCCCTTTCCCGGGGAAAATAAGGACATAAGGAGAGCGGGAGTATGAGTAATAACAGTAGCGGATTGGGCACATTGATCGGCATTGCGCTGGTTGTTGGCGCAATCATTCTGGTGGTCTATATTGCCATTTTGCTGGCCGGTGCCATTGCCGCCGTAGCCGGTGCCGGTGGTTTGCTGTGGGGCGGCGGTACGGCCCTCATCAACTACGGCAAGTCCTTCAAAGAAAACATCATCGACAGCAATCGCGCTCCGGCATAAGACCGCCGGAAAATTCAAAAGAATAAGCGTGTAAGAGAGCGTGTAAGAGGAGGAACTGAATATGGCAAAAGTGCCTCAGCCCGCAAAGAAGAGCTATTTCTTCAGTAAGGGCTATCAGGATTTGGGGAACACCATTAAAGGTGCCTGGTCCAGAAACTTTGCATCTATCCGAAAATACATCGCCACCCTGCGGGGCTTAGGCAGCCGCAATCTGGCCGGAAAAATCTTCTTTGGCATCCTCAATGTGCTGGCCATGCTGGCGGTGCTGGTCTGCGGCTCTGCATTGACCGCCGCCATGACCTTGGCCAATATTATGGTATTGCTGGCATTTATGGCTTGCATTTATGTGGGCTTCACGGTGATTTGGGTGATTGACCGGATCTATCTGGTAACCCGGAAAATCTTTGCCGCCTGTGACCGCTGTAAGCACAGCAGTTTGATTCCCACCTACCTTTGCCCCAACTGCGGGGAGAAACACAGCAACCTGACCCCCGGTGTCTATGGCATTCTCCGCCGCACCTGCAACTGCGGTCAGAAACTGCCCACCGTCTTCTTTAACGGGCGCAAGGATTTGCCCGGTATCTGCCCCCACTGTCTGGAAGAAGACGGTATTGTCCACTATCTGAACAACGCCGAGACCCGCCCCTTGTGCATTCCCATTGTGGGCGCCCGCTCCGTGGGCAAGACCGCTTTCATCACTGCCTTCACCAAAGAATTTATCGATACCGTTGCCCCTGCCAAGGGAATTGAAATTCAGCTCTACAACGACGAGAAAGAGCAGATTTACCGGCAAATTACCTCCGACTTCACCGCCGGGTCTACCCGCATGACAGAGCGCCCTCAGGATAACCGCTCGGTCAGCTCCGTCTCCTTCAGTTTCTTTGCCAAGCACCCCAGTTTTAAGCCGGACCGGCTGGTTCATGTCTATGACATCGCCGGTGAGGTCTTTACCGACAACACCGAAACCGAAGTCCAGAAACAATATGAATACTGCGCCGGTATCGTCTTCGTGGTTGACCCCTTCTCCATTCCCTCGGTCCGGATGGAATATGAGGAGTTATTGACGAAAGAGGATATCGCCGGTATCGGCGGCGCGGATTTGGATGGTGTCATTGATGCCTTTATGGAAAAGCTGCGCCAGGTCACCGGCCTCAGCGATGAGAAAATGTCCAAAGTACCCCTCGCGGTGGTCATCAACAAGATTGACTCCGCCGGTTTGGAGGGTGACATCGGTGAGCGGGCTGTGGGCAAGTGCATGACCGCCGAACCCGATAAATATGTGGACTTCTATGATACCCAGGACTATCTGTGCCGCAAATTCCTCCGGGAAAATGGCATGGCCGGATTCCTGAACCGAATTGATTTGCGCTTCAAGCGAAACCGCTTCTTCGCCTGCTCCGCCATCGGTCACACCAGAGATGCCGGTCAGTATCGGCCCATGGGCGTGTTGCCGCCTATGGAATGGCTGTTTAAGCAGGCAGACAGCGCCATGGGTAAGGTTTGGAATGACCACACCTTCACCAAAAAGCCGGTAGACCCCAACGAAACCAAAACTGCGGCTTCGACCCACTAAGCAAGGAGGACAGCAATGGACGAACAGAATTGCAAAGACCTGCCCCTGAAGGGGATTCCCCAGGAGCCTGACGCACCGGCTAATGCTCCCGCCACGGATGTTGCCGAGAGCAGTGAGATTGCAGAGCCGGTTGTCGTTTCCGCAACCACGGAAGAACCGGAATCCGCCGAACCCCCCGAGCCTGTCGAACCCCCGGATACGCCGGAAACGACAGGTGTGCCGGAAGTGACCGGAGAAGCACCGGAAACCACCGAATCCGAACCCAAACCCACAGAAGAAGAACCCACCCCGGAAGAATCCGCCCCCGATATTCCCGCAGAATCACCGGATGAGCCGCCACAGAGCCCCACCCCTCCCCCTTATGACCCCCAGCCTGCTCTGGATGCCCTGATGGCACAGACCCAGGCCATGGCGCAACAACTCAGCAGTCTGGAGGCTCTGTTTACCAAGCGGATTATGTATACCGACCACGAGGAAAAGACCCTGGACCGGATGCACAGCGAGCTGCAGCGGTACAAAGAGGACCTGTACTTCAAGCTGATTAAGCCCATTTTGGTGGATGTGCTGGAAATGCGGGATTCCATCATCCGCATGGCAGAGATGTATGCCGCCAAGCCCGAGGGTCAGCAGGATATCCCCTTAAAAACCTTCTCCAACTATGCTTACGACCTACAGGAAATTCTGGAGAAGAACGGCATTGAAATCTTCCGCTCTGAGCCCGGCGGGGACTATATTCCCCTACGGCAACGGGTGGTCAAAAAATGTCCCACCACCGATGAGACCCTCCATGGCAAAGTCGCCCAGTCCATCACCAGCGGCTACCTCAACGCAGACAAGGTACTCTCTCCGGAGAAGGTCAGCGTCTATGTCTACGAAGCCCCCAAGGAGGGGTAAGCCCACAAAACGCCACCAGGCATGAATTTTCAAACAACATTCTGAAATGAGGTAAATGAATATGGCAAAATATGTTTTCGGTATCGACCTTGGCACCACCTACTCCTGCATCGCCTATGTGGATGAAAACGGCAGAGCTGTTGTGGTCAACAATATGGAAGGCACCAACACCACCCCCTCCGTGGTCAACTTCGCCAGCCCCACCAATGTGGTGGTGGGTCAGGTGGCCAAGGACACCGCTGTTATCGACCCCCAGAATACCGTCTCTCTGGTCAAGACTCTTATGGGCAAGAGTAATTTTGCCATCAACTACAACGGTCAGGACATGACCCCCGAGGAAGTCTCCAGCTATATCCTCCGCAAGCTGACTGAGGATGCCTCCAAGCAGTTGGGCGTGGAGGTCAAGGATGTGGTCATCACCTGCCCGGCTTACTTCGGCTCTGAGGAAGCCTCCGCCACCCGGAAAGCCGGTGAGATTGCCGGTCTGAATGTGCTGGGTATCCTCCGTGAACCCACCGCCGCCGCACTGTACTATGGCTGCGCCAGAGCCCAGGAGGCCAAGACCATTCTGGTTTATGACCTGGGCGGCGGCACTTTTGACGTGACCGTAATGGCCATCAGCGCCGATGGCAACATCGAAGTCATCTGCGCCGACGGCGACCACGATTTGGGTGGCAAGGACTGGGATACCGCCCTGATGAACTATCTGGCCGGTCAGTTCTGTGCCGAGACCGGTTTTGACGGTGACTTTGACGAATACGCCCAGCAGGATCTGCGCATCAAGGCCGAGCGGGCCAAGCAGCAGCTCACCTCCCGGGAGAAAGTACCCGTCATGGTGGATGTCAGCGGTATGCGCGCCCGGATCGAAGTCACCCGGGAGACTTTTGAGGAAATCACCGCCTCCATGCTGGCCAGCTCCATTGAGCGCACCGATGCCGCCATCGCTCTGGCCAAGGAGAAGGGCTACACCGTGGATGAGATTCTGCTGGTCGGTGGCTCCACCAAGATGCCTCAGGTTCCCAAGGCTCTGGTCGCCCGCTATGGCAAAGAGCCCAGAGTGCTGGAGCCCGATGAGGCTGTAGCCAAGGGTGCTGCCCTGTTCGCTCTGGGCGAATATGAGGAAATGGCCAAGAAGTGGCAGGATGCCGCCGCCAAGGGTGAGCTGGACAATGCCGACCAGAAGACCAAGGAAGAGGCCGCCAAGTTTGAAGAAGCCGCCGCCGTATCCACGGAGATGGTCGCCGGTCTGTCCGGCAAAAAAATGAAGGACGTGGTCACTGTGGCCACCACCAAGAGCTACGCCCTGAAGGTTCTGATTCAGGGTCGTGAGGTCTGTCAGAACATGATCATCAAGAATACCCCCATGCGTGACGGTCTGGCCAGTGTGTCCAAGCGGTTCGGCACGGTGGAGGATGACCAGCGGGATGCAGAGCTGGTGGTCTTTGAGACCGACTGCTGTGAGGAGACATTTGAGGTCAATGAGGAGTTCGTTCTGGGTACTGCCAATCTGGAGCTGCCCTCCGGTCTGGCCGCCGGCAGTCCCATTGAGGTCACCTTCACCCTGAACAAAGAGGGTATTCTGGAGGTCACCGGTCGCGACCTGGTGGGCAACCGGGAGGTTCATGCCACCATGCAGGCTTCCTCCGGTGCAACCATGAGCGATGCCGATGTGGAAGCCGCCAAACAGCGGAGCAAGAACATCACCATCGAATGAGTTTTCTATGTTGCCGCCTGCCCAAGAATATGGTCTTGTGGCAGGCGGCGCTTTTTGAGGTTATCGTTTACGGTTGACGGGTTGGCGTTTTCTGTCCCGGGGTTTCCCATTTGGGCGGGTTATCCCACCCACTGAACAGAAAAAATCGTTAATGATCCACAGAATAAACGTTGGAGGAAGGATTATGGGTATTCGCGTTGGCATTGATTTGGGTACGACCTTCAGTGCCGTGGCCAAAATTGACCCCCGCACCGGTACGCCGGTGATCATCAAAAATAATGAGGACTCCCCCACCACGCCGTCGGTACTCTGTTTTGAGGCCGATGGTACCGTCCTTTATGGACAGGAGGCCAAGGATATGCAGCTCACCGGCGACACCAATACGGCCTCCTTCTTTAAGCGCAGTATGGGCCGAGCGGATTTCGCCGCCCCCATCCGGGGAAGAACTTATGACGCCACGGAGCTGTCCTCAATTTTGCTGAAAAAGCTGGTGGCCGAGGCCGAAGGGCAGTGCGGCGAGAAGATTGATGCCGCCGTCATTACCGTCCCCGCCTACTTCACCTCCCTGGAGCGGGAGGCCACCATTGAAGCCGGCCGCAGAGCCGGTCTGGAGGTCATCGCCATCATCAACGAGCCCACGGCGGCGGCGCTGGCATATGGTTTACATAAAAGCGGAGCGGAGCAGACCGTCATGATTTACGATTTGGGCGGCGGCACATTTGACGTGACCCTTGCCCGGATCACCGACCAGAAAATCACCATCTTAGGCTCTGACGGCGACCATGAGCTGGGTGGCAAAGACTGGGACGACTGCATTGCCCGGTATCTCGCGGGGCAGTTCTATGAGCAGTTTGGCGAAGACCCGGCGGAAGATATGGCGGCGGTCAACTCCCTGCTGGTGACGGCGGAGAATGTAAAGAAACAGCTTTCCTCCCGGGAGCGGGTAGATGTCCCCGTCAGCTACCGGGGTAACCGGGCCATGATCACCGTCACCGAGGAAATTTTTGAGGAAATCACCGAATTCTTAATGGGCAATACCCGGGAAGTGGCGGAGCGACTGCTTCAGTCCGTGGAGCTGGGTTGGAACAACATTGACGGCGTGATTCTGGTTGGCGGCTCTACCCGCATGAAGATGATTCACAAGTTCGTCCGGCAGATGTGCGGCAAAGACCCCCTGACCGGTGTAAACGTGGACGAGGCCGTTGCTTTGGGTGCGGCGATTCGGGCCAACATGGATTTGGAAGAAGAACCGCGCCCCATGGGATTCCTCAGTGCAAAGAAGCGGGAAATGCCTGCCATCCGTGGAGCAAAGAAAGTCACCGATGCCACCGCCCATGCATTGGGCATGATTGCCATCAGCAAAGACGGCGAACGCTATGAAAACGGCATCATCATCCCCAAAAATTCTCCCATCCCCGCCGCCAACACCAGAGCATTCCAAATGCGGGTGCGGGACAAAAAGAGCGAGCTGGAGGTCTATGTCCTGCAGGGTCACCACCAAAGACCCCTGGACAACACCGTAACCAACAAGTATGTCATCACCAAAATCCAGAAGGTGGGCAGTGGCAAGAGCATCATTGACGTGACCTACGCCTATAACACCAATGGGGTAATCGAAGTCTCTGCCGTCCAGAAAGAGACGGGAAAGCAGCTCCCCATCCGGGTCGAGCCTGTGCCGGAGGACATGAGCTGGACCGACCGCTCCCCCAAGGAGAACAGTCAGGGCGCGGCACCTCAGGTGGAGGTCATTCTGGCCATGGATATGTCCGGCAGTATGTCCGGCACGCCGCTGAAAATGGCCAAGGAAGCGGCGGTGGAGAAGTTTGTCCGGGCCATGGATGCCGAAGTGGTTCGGGTGGGTCTGGTCATCTTTGCCGAGAAGACAGTCTGCGAGCTTCGCCCCACCGACGATTACCGGAAGGTCATTTCAACCATCGAAAAGCTGACCATTGGCAGAACTTATGGCTATGGCACATCCGCTCAGCCCTTTACCGAAGCCAGAGCCGCATTCTCCGGGGATGCGGATATGCGGTATATCGTGGTGCTCACCGACGGTTGCTGGTCTCACGCCGACCGGGCGATTTCCGAGGCAAAAACTTGCCATCAGCAGGGGATTGAGGTCATGGCCCTGGGCTTTGGTGATGCGGACCATAACTTCCTGAAGAAGATTGCGTCCACAGAGAAATTCGCCTCCCTGACGGATTTGTCCGGTTTGGGCGGCTCGTTCTCCAAAATTGCTCAGGTCATTGGAGATGCGGGGATTACGCCGCTGTAATGGAGCATAGGAGGGAAAGGGAATGACAGAAAACTGGTATATGATTCTGGAGCTGGAGTTTGACCCTCCGGTGCAGGATGAAGCCATCATTGCCGCCAAAATTGACGAGAAGGCCAAATTCTGGGCGGCCAACTTCAATAACTTCAAGCTGGGCCCACAGTACCGGGCATGGCACCAGAATATCCCCCAGATTAAGAAGGACATGATTGGCCCGGACAACATTCGCCCCGAGCTGGCCAAAGATGCCTGCGACAAGGTCTATGGCCCGGTGGATAAGTTGCTGAAAACCATTGGCAAGAAGGGTTATATCACCGAAGACGAGGGCGATAAGCTGGCCGCCAAACTGAAGGTCAAGCCGGATTTGGTGCGCAAGCGGGTGCAGAAGCTGGGTCTGGAATGGCGTAAGGGCAGCGGCGAGAAGCACCAGAAGCTCTATGAGAAGTATTATAAGAGCAAGCCCCTGGGTGCTGCCAATTTTGACGGCATGGCACAGCTTTTGGCCTCCTTCCAGGTGGATAACCTCTATGACTTCCTCTATGCCGGGACAACCATCGACCCCAAAACCGCCCGGAATATGCCCTGTGACCGGTTGTTGGCCAGAAGTCAGGAGAAGAAGAAACAGGAATTCTCCGGTCATACCAGCGTTGCCGGCAGTGGCGCAAAGCTCTGCGGTCAGTGTGAGCTGATTTTCAAGACGGACGCAGAAAAGAAAAAATACGACGAATATCTGGAATATATGCGCCGGAAGAAGGTCTTCGACGAGATTAAGCAGATGGCCGACATCTCCGGGGCCATCTCTCCGGAAATTGGGGACGACTTCATCAGCCGGATGACCGAGATTCTCCGGGACAGAGATTTGGCTTCCGACTTGGTGGCGGCATTCTGTGCCGTGGAGAAGATTGCCTATGGGCGGGCAGACGACGGCAGGAAGTCTGCCAACATCAAGGTTTGCCGCTGTGGCTGTATTAACGATGTCTCCGATGGTCGTCAGGTCTGCCGGAGCTGCGGTATGCCTCTGGTGCTGACCTGCCCCAAGTGCGGCGCAAAAAGCGATGCCAATGTGCGGGTCTGTAAATGCGGATTCCCCTTTGAAAACATCGACAAGGCCAAGGCCCTGTGCGATTTGGCGGAGAGTGCCATGGGCGCGCTGGATTTTGCCGCAGCGAAACTGCACCTCCGGGATGCCGAGTCCTATTGGCCAGGCATTCCCAAGGCTGCGGAACTGAAGCGGCGGCTGACGGACTATGAGAGCCGGGTGGGCACAGAGGTCAGCAAAATGCGAAAGGCCATGTCTGAGCGGCGGTTTTACGAAGCCCAGCGGCAGTATCAGAGCATTTGCCGCCTCTTTCCCGGCTACAAAGATGCAGAAATGGAGAACCAGTGCACGCAGGCGGTGCGCAGTGCCCAGGCCCTGTTTGTGAAAGCCCAGTCCTCCGGACAGGAGCGGGAAGTGCTGGAGCTGTGCGCCCAAGCCTATGAGCTGTGCGCCGACCTGCCCGGAGTCAAGGACTTGATGGGTCGCTATCCCCCCGCACCGGTCACCGGCTTCTCCGTTGCCGCCAATCCCAATACCCGGGTGAATCTCATCTCCTGGCGTGGGAGCAGTGAGGATAAGTCTCTGCGGTATGTGCTGGTGCGCAGTGAAAGCGGCTGGGTACAGCACGTCTCCGATGGAGAAATCCTCTACCGGGGCAGTGCCGACAATTACTGCGACAAGGACATTAAACCCGGCACGGTATACTATTATAATGTCTTCGCTGACCGGGCGGGGGTCTACTCCAAGGGCGCACAGGGCGAGATGCGGGAGGTCATTAACCTCTTTGAAATCGGCGCCCTGACCGCCACACCCGGCAACGAGACGGTCAACCTGTCCTGGGAGACTCTGCCCAGAGGAGCAACGGCAGAAATTTACCTGCTGGGCACAAACCATACTGAGCGGCTTCTGGCCTCCGTCTCCTCTGACGGGTATTTGGCCCGGAATCTGCCCAACGGCACACCCTGCCGGTTTAAGGTTGCGCTGGCATATACCATCGGCGGTAAGCGGCGGGTGACCAGAGGTGTTGTATCTCCCTCCATTACCCCGGAGAAGCCTGCCGATCCCATTGATACCGTCCGGGTAAAGCCGGGTCAGGGCGATGACTTTGATCTCATCTGGTATCAGGAGGACAATCTGGAGGTGCGGCTCTACGGCAGCAAGCAGAAGCCCCGCCACCAGTGCGGTGATGTGGTAGCCGTGAGCACACTGGAGCAGGAGATGCGCTTGCTCCAAACCAAACCCCTGTCCGCTGCCACCCGGCAGACCTTAGCCCCGGGGGAAAAGGGACTGACCATCACCTATCCCTCCACGGAGATGCTCTATGTTGCCCCCGTGGTCATCAAGAGCGGCTCTGCTACATTCGGCGCGCTGGCCAGAGTGGTCAAGGGCGAGACCGTGACCATCAAAGATGCCTTCGCCGCCAATGGTCAGCTCAATATCCTCATTGACCCGCCCAGGAATGCCTCCGGTTTTTTGGTGCTCTACCGCCATGACCGTTTCCCCGGCGAGCTGTCCGATACCGGCTGTACCAGAAAGTACATCCCCATGGGACAATACAAGCTGACCGACTCTCTGGTGATTCCCCAGCTCACAAGCCAGAAATACTACCTGAGTGTCTTTGCCGAATTCCGCCGGGACGGAGACAAGGACTATTCCCCCGGCACGGACCGGCTCTTTGACAATGCCCCCAAGGCCAACATCACTTACTCCCTCACCTACCGCAAGCCCTTATTTGGGGCAAAGGAGTTGATTCTCAAGTTTACCGCCGATACCCGGCAATTCCGGCTCCCGGAGATTGATGTGATGTCCCGAATCGGCTCTGTGCCCATGTTCAAAAATGCGGCCAACCTGATTCAGACCATCCCTGCCCAGCCGGTGGATGGGGAGCTGACGGTGAATATCCCCATGACCCCCGGCAAAAACACCTATATCAAAGCATTCTTCCACAATGAAGCAGACGCCACCGGTGCTCAGCTCCGCCTGCAGTCCGGCTCGTCTCACCAAATCACATAGGAGGTAAGCTATGCCCCGGATAAACTTTATCTGTCCCTACTGCTTTGAGCGGAGAAAAATCTCTGAGGTGCAGTTCCGTTGCACCAACCGCCGCTGTAAGGACTTTGACGATGTGGAAATTACCCGCTATGAAAACGGTAACCTGAGCCTGCCCAAACAGGGAAAGCGCACCTTTACCCCCGCCGGGCGGCTGAAGGCTTCTGCCGACTGCCCGGAATGCGGCAACAAGACCTATAAGCGCATCTGCCCCGCCTGCCACAATGAACTGCCCGACAGTACACTGGACGGCGAGGACATGATCATCTCCATTGTGGGTGGCCGTGCCTCCGGCAAGAGCCACTTTGTGGGTATTCTGATTGAAGAACTGATTAAGCGGATTGCCCCCGCCTTTGGCGGTGCGCTGGAAGGCTTTGCCGACAGCTACACCCGCTGGCAGACCGGCTTCTATAAACACCTGTACATGGACGGGGTGAAGCTGGAGTTGACCCGGAGTTCTCTGCAGGGTCCGGACAACGGTGCATACCGTCCCCTGATTTTCAAGCTGAAACTGCCGGAGAAAAGGCTCTTTGGTTCCGGCATCAAGAGCTTCACCTTCGTCTTCTTTGACACCGCCGGTGAAGATCTCAACGATGAAGACACCATGAGCACCGTCAATAAGTACATCTGCAAGTCCGCCGGCATCATCTTCCTCTTAGACCCGGTGCAGATTGCCGCCGTGGCCAACCAGTTGGACCAGACCGTTGCCCAGAGAGCGGCGGCCATCGACTGGCGTTCGGCTTCTCAGTCTGACGACATCATGACCAGAGTCTCCCGGCTGATTCGCAAGGATCAGGGGCTGAAGGAAGATGAGAAGATTAAGATTCCCGTGGCGGCGGTCTTCTCCAAGTTTGACGTGATTGAGCCTCTTGTTCCCGTGGGTTGTGCCATTCGGGAGATGAGCCCCCACTGTGGCGTGGGTCGCTTCGACATGACCGACTGGAACAATGTCAATGGTGAGGTGCAGGGTCTGCTGGATGCCTGGGACGCCACGGCCTTTACCTCTCAGCTCAGCGCCAATTATGCCACTTACTCCTATTTCGCCGTCTCTGCTCTGGGCCTCAACAACAACCCCACCGCCGACGGACGAATCTCCCGTCCCCGCCCTCACCGGATTGAAGACCCGGTGCTGTGGCTCTTGAAGGAGAATAAGGTTATCCCCGCCAAGTAAGCCGGGGAAATACTGTACAACAGACTCTTTTATGGAAAGAGGTGCAACAAGATGAGTGTACACCAAATCATCTATACTTCCTGTAAACGAGGCATCCGGGGTGTCAACGACGGCCAGCAGATTTTCTCCCATGATGAAGCTTTCCCCGAGGGGACGCTGGAGCAGGTCAAGGGGCTGTTCACCTACATTATGCCCGCCTTAGCGCCGGGACTGGTCATGACTGAGGAATTGGCGACCACTATGCCGCAGGCGTTTATCTACCGCAGGCTGTCCACGGGTCATTGCGCACTGGCCCTGAATACTTATCTGGGTCGGGACTATATGGGCTTTGCCGGACGATTCGGCAACCAGCTCAGTCATGTTTTCCTCTTTGACCCGGAGGATACCGACCTCTATCCCTGTGAATTCTATGGGAGCGGTATGCTCCGCAGTCGCATGGAATTTGAGGAGGTCAATAACCCTGACCAGCCCGCTTATCTGCCCGCCCCCAGTCTGATTCCCGGCTACCGGGTGGATATAGACGCAGTGACGGAGTTTCTTGCCGAAGACGGGCGCATGGAAATCTACCAGAATATGCTCTGGGCCATGCTGGCCTTTGAAAGCCACCGGAAGCGGGTCGTTATCTGCGACCAGCCGGAGAATATCATCCTCTGGATTGCGGCGCTCCAATTTGCCCTGCCCCGGAAGATGGCTCTGGGCATTAACTTCACCACCTATGAATATGACCCGGCACTGTCCGAGTCTCAGGTCTGCGGTGTCCACCCCGACGGCACCCGCTTTGACGAAGAAAGCGCCCAGCGGCACTTCACCTTTAACCTGCTGACCGGTGCTTGCCCCGATTTCCCCAAAGAGCCGGAATTCGTGGAATTCATCGATACGGCCATGTCCTTCTCGTATGACAGCATGAAGGATTTCCACGCCTTCCTGGAAAAGAGCGGCTATGACAAAGCCGATGAGGGGATTTATGATGCCTATGCCCTGTATACCCTGCTGTCCGATGGTCTGGCGGGAACAAGCGAAAATGTGGTTCGGCAGGCTCTGCGTTTCGCCCGGGAACATGGCGATGAATCCACCCGCAAGGCCCTGCTGGATTGCCTGCTGAACAATGCCAACTTCCTGTTCAGAGCCACACCGGAGACCTTCCTGCTGTCCAGCGAGTATATTGCCGAATGCGCAGCGCTTCTCAGCGGCGAGCAGCGGCAGACGGTGCAGGATTTGATGGTGGACCGGCTGCTCTATGGCTGTCTGGAGGACGCCGCCTATACCGAAGATGCCTTCAACGAGAACTTCAAGCAGGTGGAGGCGGTCTGTCAGCGCTGTTCCATTGGGCTTTGCACCGAGTTGATGGCGCCTTATAACCGGGATAAGCTCTTTAGCGTTCTGGGCAAATCCGCAGAGCCGTGGAAAGCCACAGCGGTGCTCCATATCCTCCGGGAATATGTCCGGGAGCAGAAATTTGGAGCAGAGGCCATGGAATATGGCGGCAATGTGGGGCAGATTTATGCCGGACTCATCACCGCCCGGCTGGGTGCGTCCATGGAAAGCGGACTGACGTTGGCCAGAGAGCTGCTGGAAAGCTACGCCGACCAGCCGGAACACATGACCCGGCTGATGCTGTGCTGTGACCAGACGCTGACTGCCGCCGGGCTTGCCCCGGAGCTCCGGGGATGGCTGTGGGCGGAATTTACCAACATGGTCTGCGCCCTGAAGCTGGCCACCAAGGCTTGGCCAGTGCTGGCGAGAGTGGGCATGAACCCGCAGTGCATGGCCATTTATGAAAAAGCCATGGCCATGAGCCGCAGTGCCGGAGAGATGTGCCGGGTTTATGAGGATATGCTGGACCTGATTCGGCAGTATCCTGCCCTGGATGAACTGACCGAAACGGTGGCGCAACAGTACAACGCCCGGTTGCTGGATGCCCCCCAGCGGGAAAGATATCCCCATCAGGTGGCCCTCTACCGGCAAGCCACTGCCTCCGGAGGAAGAGTATTGCTCCCCGGCAAGAATCTCTTTGAACTGGAGCAGGAGTTGCTCGCCCCGGTGAGTCCCGGCAGGCTGGACGATGAGGAATGGCGGCTCTGCCAGCGGATGTATCAGTATGACGTGGCAGTGGGGTTGAAAATTCCCAAGAAACTGCTGCTGATTCAGATGGGCATGACCTTTGAATCCGCCAAACGGGAACGGGAACTGGTCAGCGGTCTGGAGTCCGTTTTGCGCAGTGCGGGAAAAGAATACCTGGATTTGACGGAAATGAGCAGTCAGTCCGCAGGCGGCTATCTGGAATGGATCACCCCCCACTATACCGAGCTTTGCCAGACCTATGAGACCATGGAGAAGGTCTTCTGCTTCCATCAGATGGACGGCGGGCAATGCGAGCAATTCTTCCTGGATGCCCTGCGGGATTACATGAAAGACAGCAAACGGGATAACCGGGCGCTGGTGGATTTCCTGGGCGTATGTCTGGAGCGGGGCGGCAGAAATCTGATTCGGGAGCTGACCAAACTGGTCAAGAAGCTGAACAAAGGTCGTCAGGAAGAGCTGAACGAAGCCATGGAAGAAGTCTGGGGCGCGGAAGGCAGTCTGATGGCCCTGTGGCAGGATGTCATGGAGGAAGTTCAATCCCCCAGTGCGTTCCAGGAGAAAATGGCAGGTCTCTTCCGCAGAAAGAACAAAGACCGGGACTAACGCACCATCCCCGGTTCAACCGACAATTCCTCAGGGAGCGGATACCCCATAGCTGCTCCCTGACCTGCACGGGAAATGAAAGGAGTGACCCGCCATCAAGCAGTCTCTGGCTTATGAGGGGCTTTCCCCTCAGGGGCAAATGGCTTATCGACAGGTATCAGGCGCACTGGAACTGGGGCAGACCCTCTTTGACGGCGATATCTTCTCCGGGCAAGACCCCATGACGATTCTGCAAGCCGTGGAAGGTGACAACCCGGAGCTAATCTGGTTTGTGCCATCGGCATTTCGGCGGCAACGCTCTTTGCTGGGCAGCAGAATCCAGCTCCCCGGGGTGCTGGAGGGTGAGGAACGATACCGCCGGGAGCGGGAATTGCAGCAGGCGGCCGCTTCAGCCATCGAGGCAATTGAGCTAGAAAATCCCCTGACGGACTATGACCGGCTCATCTGTCTCTATGAGTATCTCCAACGCACCGTCACTTATGATTATGAGACCTTCCAGCGCCGGGGCACCGACCCATGGAGTCACAATGCCTATGGTGGATTGGTGCTGAAGAAGGCGGTCTGCGATGGGATTTCCGGGGCACTGGTGCTTCTGGCGCAAAAGATGGGCTATGATGCCACCATTATCCACGGCAATGCCGCCCGGGACGGCATGACGGAGGACCACGCATGGGCCATGGTTCGGGTGAATGGACAGTGTTGCCATTTGGACCCCACTTGGGACATGAGCAAAAGTCAGGCAGTCGGTATCTGCGGCTATGATTACTTCTGCTTAGACGATGGGACAATCGCCATGGACCACCAGTGGGCGGCGGGGATTGCTCCGGTGTGCCGTTCCGGGGCGCTGTCCTGGTATCACCGCAACCGGTGCTATGCCAACAATCTGACCCAGGCGGGAGAGATTCTGAACCGGTATGCCCGGAGCAAGACGGCGGTATTCCGGCTTCGGCTGGCAGACGGGGTGGCTGTGCCCGGAAACGAGGGGCAAACCATGGCCCGGATGCTGATGGATGCCCTCCGTTCGGCGGGGCGGTCCAGTGCCATCCGCTATCTGTGGAATCCCTATGTCCGCAGTCTGACCGCCGTCCTGAACGCATAAAAAAGACCCCCAAAACGAGATGAGGAGAGAAGCATATGAAAAAACGTACTCCCCAGCCGGCAAAACGAAGCTATTTCTTCGGCCCCGGCTTCCGGGACATCGGCAAAGCCATCCGGGATTCCTGGCGACAGCAGACCGGCACGGCTTACCGGTACTACCAAAAAAGCATTGACAGTGGTGGTATTCTGACCCTGACCGGCATTATGAATTTCTTCTGTGCCCTGTCGGTGGTGCTCTTTGGCACCATCTTCTTCGGGGCAATCAGTCTGGTTATCCTCAGCATCTTTACGGTGATGTATGCCCTGGTCTATGTGGGATTCCTGCTGGTGTGGGGTCTGGACCGGTTCTATTTGCTGCGGAAGCGGATTTTTACCGCCTGCCCGGTGGATAAGGCTAAATTCCTGATTCCCACCTACCTGTGCCCCAACTGCCGGGCGCACCATACCAACCTGACCCCCGGTGTTTATGGCATTTTCAAGCGGAAGTGCAACTGCGGGCACAGTCTGCCCACGGCTTTCTTCAATGGGCGGAAAAAGTTGACCGCCATCTGTCCGAGCTGTCTGGAAAACGGCATTACCACCTACTTAAACAGCCAGGAAAGCAGACCCCTGTGCGTGCCTGTGGTGGGTGGTCGTTCCGTGGGCAAAACCGCCTACATCACCGCATTTACCCGGGAATTCACGGGCATGGTCGTCCCCCAGCACGGTATGGAGGCGGCTTATTACGACAAGCAGTCTCAAGACACCTATGACATGATTGTCCGGGACTTCGACTCCGGCGCAACCCGGATGACTGCCCGCCCCCAGGATCGCTCCACCCCCAGCAGTACCGCCGTCAGCTTCTTTGTGCGGCACAAAAAGCTGAAGCCGGAGCGACTGTTCCACATCTATGACATTGCCGGCGAAGTCTTCACGGACAACCACGAAAACGAGGTGCAAAAGCAGTATGAATACTGTCAGGGCATTATCTTCATGGTTGACCCCTTCTCCATTCCCGAGGTCAAGGCGAAATATGACCGCCTCCTGAGTCCGGAAGACCGGGCGGGTATCGGCAGTGCCGACCTCAATGGCGTCATTGACGTGTTCCTCAACAAACTGCGGGAGGTCACCGGTCTGTCTGAGCGGGATTTGTCCCGGGTGCCTCTGGCCGTGGTTATCGGCAAGATTGACTCCGCCGGACTGCGGGATGAATTCTCCGAAGATCAGGTGGCGAATGCCCGCTTTGCCTTCTCTGCTGAGCCGGTAGACCGGGCGGATGCCATGGACTATCTGTGCCGGGAGTTCCTCCGCAAGCACGGTATGCAGAGCTTCATCAATACCATTGACCTGCGCTTCAAAACCAACCGCTATTTCGCCTGCTCTGCCATTGGTCACACCAGAGACAAGGGGCAGTACCGTCCTCAGGGTGTTATGGAGCCCATGGGATGGATTTGCCAGCAGGCTGACCGGGCGCTGGCGGATTTGTGGGTGGACTACCGGTACACCTCCACCCCGGCTCTGCGACAGAGAAAGGAAGGTGCGGATCTGTAATGGGTTATATTATTGGATTTGCCATTTGTATCGTCATTGCCATTCTCATTATGGCGGCGACCAATGTGTTTTATGACATTCTGGTGGTGCTGATGCCTCTGCTTTTGGCCGTTATGGGTCTGGTGGGTGTGTTCATCGGGCTTTGGGTGGCCATCAAGAACACCTTCAAGGTCTATAAGGCTGTATTTTTCGGAAGGGGGCAGAAGTAAATGGTACAGATTTTGGAAAGATTGCAGGCATTTCTGGCAAGACTGTTGACGCTTCTGGGTGACCTGCTGTACCGCATCCCCTTGTTCTCCCAGCCGGACTATTTGTCGGATCAATGGGACAAGTATTTCTCCTTCACCGGATTTTTGATGGGCATTCTCTTCCTGAGTTTGCTCTATGCCGCCAATAAGGATAAAGCCGCCCACCCCTACAAGGGGATGATTCGGGTGCTGATGATGGTGGCGGTCATCAATAGTTGCTCCGCATTCTGGAGCATGGTCTGCGCCCGCAACCCTCTGGCGGATTGGTATGGTGGGTTTCTGGCGATAGGTGCCGCAGGGATTTTCTTCACTGTGGAGAATGTCTTCTCCGGTTGTCTCATGGTGCTGGCACTCCACACCACCTATCGGGGAAGAACATGGGCGGCGGCCTCCTTTGGTCTGGTGACCCGGTTGGCGTTGGTGCTAATGAATTTCCCCTATCTCTCCTGGCTGGACAGTGAGATGCGGTCTGTTATACTGACCTTCCTGGGCGTACAGGCTCTGCTCACCTATTTCCTGTCAGCGATTATTGCCAAGCGGAAGTATTTCTCCACCGGATGGCTGTGGTATGTGGGATATCAGCTTCTGCCTTTTGTGGTGCTGACCCTCCTGCAACTGCTGTTCCGCTCCCTGGAGTACGGCGATTTTACACTGGGCTATCAGGAAACCATGTCCACCATGGCGCAGGCCCTGCCGGACTTTACGCCACTGTTGACCATTTCCGGCATTATTCTGGCGGTGGGTCTGGTTTTCGACATCAGCATCCGTGCCGTGGGCAGCCGAAACAGACCATAAGGATATGGTCACGCAGAAGAAATCTGCGGCAGATCACGACCCGAAATACGCACTTCGCCCCTCGGAAAAGGACATCCGGGGGGTGAAGTGCTTGCGGGAAATGGGAAACGTGAGCCCGAAAACCCGCCTGAAGTCATGGTACTGGGGCGATAAGTATCGGAAATTCCCGTTTCTATTTACCAAAAACAAAAAATGTTGATTTTGGTCAATAGAATCCCGTCCCAACCAAAAACCAACCCAGATAAAGGAGCAACATCATGGAAAAACCCATCGTTCGCGACCCCATTTTCCTGTCCCGGAAATCCAAACCTGCTACAAAAGAAGACCTGCCGGTGGCGCAGGATTTGCTGGACACCCTGAACGCCAACAGAGCCACTTGCGTGGGCATGGCGGCGAACATGATCGGCGTGGACAAGTGCATTATCGCTTTCGACAACGAGGGCGAGCTTATGGTCATGCTGAATCCGGAGATTGTCAGTCAGTCCGGGGAATATTACACCACGGAGGGTTGCCTGTCTCTGCCCGGTCAGCGGGAGACTGTGCGGTATGATAAAATCAAGGTAAAGTACCAGAATTTGCAGCTACAGACCCGGCTAAAAACCTATACCGGCTGGACCGCCCAAATCATCCAGCACGAAATCGACCACTGCAATGGGATTCTGATTTGATTCCGGTGTAGCAAACCAACGGCAAAAAAAGACGCTGACTCCGCGGTTCAATTCTCCCGGAGTCAGCATTTTTGCGTGGTTACAGGTTTTTGGTGTAGTGAATAATGGCGCTATTGACCAGCTCTGCCGTACCCTCACCGCCGGCATTGTCAATGTTTTGGGTCATTTCGCCTCCGGCGATATAGAGTTGACCCAGTCCCCGGAGAATCTGCGGCGTACAGGTATAGTAGTGCCCGGTAATATACTGCTGCAGCTCGGCCACCAGCGACTGAACCTCAGGTGCAGCCGGAGGAAGTTGCCGGAGTGCACCAAAACGGCCGAAAATGGCCATCAATCCCTTTGCATGGTCGGTCTTCTGTTCCGGGGTTTGGTTCTGGGTCTTCTGCAGGAATTCCTGCCAGGCTTCGGTTTTGCCCCAGCGGGCTTTGGCCTGTTCAGTATATTGGTCAATTTTGGTGTGGTCAAAAGGGGTAAAGTCCATAGTCATCTCTCCTGTTTGTTGAATGCGACGGGCGTGGGCAATGAGCCGGGTCAGGTGATCCCGACGAAGCTCCAGCAGGCCGATTTGTTGCTCCAGCACCGCAATGGGATCAAAGTTGGGGCTGTCCAGAATTTCGCCAATCTCCTTCAGAGGAAAAAGCAACTCCCGAAAGAGCAAAATGGCCTTTAACCGACACAGGGCACTCTCGTCATAGAGCCGGTAGCCGGCAGGGGTTACTGCGGTTGGCTTCAACAAACCAATGGCATCATAGTGGTGGAGCGTGCGAATGCTGACACCGGTGAGTTTGCTGACTTCTCTTACGGTTTTCATAGCTGACCCTCCCATCTGCGGATATCATACACCATGACGCAGGGGGAGAGTCAAGGGGCAATTGAGCATTTGCAGCAAAAATACAAAACCCTCTTCCATCCGGGTGGACAAAAGAGGGCTTTGTGGAGCTGGAAACGTGACTCGAACACGCGACCTTCTCATTACGAGTGAGATGCTCTACCTGCTGAGCTACTCCAGCAACTTTACAGCTTTTCCATTATACCCGACTCAGGGCCAATTGTCAATGGGGAGTTTTGACTTTTTTACAAAATCGGTTACATTTATTTCAAAGGTCACTTGCCAAGGTAAATGCAACCGGAAGTTTTCGGTTGTTGCATTTACTCTGACACTTAGGAAGAAGGCAAACCGCCCGCCTCAGGGTCAAAAACCCCAAAGCGGGCAGTCTTAATCAAACTTACACCAGCACCCCGTCCTGCATTCTCAGCACCACGTCTGCCGCCGCCGCCACTTCCGGGTCGTGGGTGATAACCAGAACACCCCTCCCCTTTTCGTGTTCGTGCCGGAGCAGATTCAGGATGATGTCCCTGTTCAGGGTATCCAGATTGCCGGTGGGCTCGTCGGCCAGAATGAGACAGGGATCCAGAATCAAGGCCCGCGCCACAGCAACCCGCTGCTTTTCTCCGCCGGAGAGGGTGGTGACCTTTTGGGCGAGAAGCGGACCCAGATCCATCAGGTCCACCAATTCGTCTAAATCCTTTACCTTGTTTTTCCGGTTGTACAGGGTGGGCAGAAGAATATTCTCCCTGCAAGTCATGGTAGGAATCAGATTATAGGATTGGAAAATAAAGCCGATGTTCCCCAGCCGCAATTTGGCATAATCTGTGCCATTGCGGATTTTCTTGCCGTTAAAGATGTACTCGCCGCTGTCATAGCCCTCCACCAGCCCCAGAATGTTCAGCAGGGTGGATTTTCCTGAGCCAGATTTCCCTACAATAGCCGTATAACTGTCGTTGGTCAGGGTCAGATTCACATCTTTGAGCACTTCTCTGGTGTAGGCTTTCCGGATATGGGAGAGTTGAACATTTAATTCCCTCATGGACGATTCTCCTCTGCTACAGCCTTATAGC
The DNA here is from genome assembly GCA_015067725.1 of Oscillospiraceae bacterium. Classification (GTDB taxonomy): domain Bacteria; phylum Bacillota; class Clostridia; order Oscillospirales; family Oscillospiraceae; genus Faecousia. Next base: position 37,602 of record SVLX01000022.1, read on the forward strand.
CGGAATCGAAGAACTGCCCATCCTTCACGCCGCTGACGCAAAGGTATGTGGCATTCTCAAAGAGGACGGAAACCCGCATTTCTTCCATGAAGATGCCGTCAGCCGTGACCCGCCGGACATAGAATTGCTCTTCCCCATTCTCTGTCTTGCTATAGACACAGCTTTCCGGCAGAACAACCACATCCTCATAGACCACGCCGGTATAAATCAACAAATCCTCGACCACCTCGCCATAGCGATAGTAGTCAGAATCAATGGAGAGCCGCACCAAGGCAGAGCCGTCAGGATTCTTGCGCTGGGCAATATAGGCGAGGTGTACCGGCTCATCATACTCGGTAATCAGGGAATCCGGGGCTTTTTCCAGCGTTCGTATATCGGACTTGTCCAGATTGCACTCCAGAATAATCGGCGAGAACAGAGAGACCCGCAGATAGGGGTCTGCGCTGTAGACATTGATTTCCTCAATGATGCCGGTCAGCCCGGAGTAGATGGGGTCGTCCATATAGTACCCCAAAAGCTCACCCTCCTGAATTTCTTCGCCAACGGTCTTCAGCCAGCGAATCTCCCCGGGCTTCTTATAGTCCAGCTCCATGTATGCATAAGACCCCGACACAAATGTACCGGTTACCATGATGTTCTGGGCAATGTCCCTGGTTTCTGCTTCCACTGGCTTACCCAGAGAGACATCCACGATTTGGGGTGGGTCAGGTGGTGCGTATTCTGCCATTTCCTCCTGGGCAATCATGTGAATCAGTCCAATCGGAGCAATCAGCAGCGCCAGAATCAGCAGCCAAAAGATAGCCCCGACCAGTTTCTTCAGAAAGCGCATAAACATACCTCCTATTCTGCCTTCAAATACTTGACAATCTCCACCCGTGTGGCTTTATAGGCAAAGAGAAAGCTGAACATCAGGGTCAGCGTCACCGCACAAACGGCAAACATGGCAACGGAGGCTGGGCTGATATAGATAATCCAGTCGGTATATCTGCCCAGCTCATCCGGCGTGTGCTCCACAATCGCCTGATAAATCAGCGCCACATCTGCCACAATCGCCACGGCAATCAGAATATCCGCCAGCAAAACCAGAAGACTCTCATACAGGAACTGGCGAACAATGGCCCACTGGCTGGCCCCGATAGCCCGCTTGACTCCAATTTCAAATTTCCTTTCGCTCAGGGCATTGGAGAAACTGGAATAAAGATTGATGCCCAAAAGCAGTAACAGTCCAATGGCCACAATCTCCTTGGTGGACTTCTGCACCAGAATTTTCTCCCTGGCCAGATTTTGGGCAGTGGCCATGCTGGAATACCCGCCATAGAGCGCCGCAGTCTTCACCAGATTCATCAGTTGCTCCGGCTGGTCCGTGTGGAAGACGACAGTCCTGCTCCAGCTCCAGTGGGGCATAACATCGGGGCGAAAATCCTCCATGCTGAGGACGATGGTGGGCTGATACTGCTCAAATGAGACGATTTCTTCGGTGCTTTCCGGGGCGGGAATCATCCGGGCGTTGGGGAGGAAGGTTCCGATGACCTCTGCCTCCAGCGTGTAGGAGATGGGATCGCCATATTCCGGATTGGACAGCTTCACGGTATAGGTGGGTGTCTCCTGCTGGTCCAGTCCCAGCGCATAGAACAGTTCCTCATCCATGAGCATCTGCCCGGAAAACAGGGTGAGTCCCCGCCGCTCCTGTCCATCCAGATAGCGAATGTCCAGTGTGGTATTCAGGTCGTGGTAGAAGTCCCACATCCGGCTGGGTACACCATAGACCTTGGCTTTCTGTACCTGCAGATACTGGCCGCTTTCCGTTCGGTGATTGTCACCAAAGAGATCGGCATAGGTGATGTTGTAGAAATAGTATCGTGTTTGACCGATGTCTCCTGCCCGGTCGATGAGCATCTGGAATTTCTCATTCTCCAGCAGATTGTCCCAGGCCATCACGATTCCCGGATCCATCCGGAATAGTCCCTTATACGTATTATAAGCGGTGGCATCAGAGAACAGGAAATATCCCAGCAAAAGGGCGAAGGACAGGATGATGGTCACGGACAGCAGACTATATTTCTTCAGGTTTCGCCGGGCCATTTTACAGGCATGACCCATAATCCGGAAGGGGTTTTTCATGCAATCATCTCCCGCCAGGTTTCTCCGCAGGGAATATAATAATCGGTATAGTAGCTGGCAATGTCCAGATTGTCGAATACAATGGCGGCGGTCTCCCAGGCGGCTCTGTCACGGGTCATGTCGGCGGGGAGACGGTAGCTGTACTGTTCCCCTCTGACTTCGTAGTCCAGATAGATGTCCGCAAAGCCGCCATGCTCAAATTTTGTCCACTCCGGGCTGCTGATGACCA
>SVLX01000023.1 GCA_015067725.1 Oscillospiraceae bacterium
CCCCGGCGAATCTGCAACCCACCGCCAAACCTGCACCAACCGTAGCGCGCGGCATCCTTGACGCGCCCGGCGGCAGAACCTTTCCGCAACCACCAACCCTCCGGCGAATCCGCAACCCACCGCCAAACCTGCACCAACCGTAGCGCGCGGCATCCTTGACGCGCCCGGCGGCAGAACCTTTCCGCAACCACCAACCCTCCGGCGAATCCGCAAAAGCCTCCCTCACAAGAGGGAGTGTGGCTGCGCCAGTGAAATCCCCTCGGGGTGAAATGGCTTCGCCAGTGAAATCCCCTCGGGGCGAAATGGCTTCGCCAGTGAAATCCCTTCGGGGTGAAATTTCCCCTTCGGGGAAGTGATTTTCTTTCGGTCAGCCTTGCCTCACATGAAACAGCGCCCTCGTCGTGCCGGAACCATTCACCGATTCCCGAAGGAATTACCTTTCATGTGCCTATGATTTATAACAACATCACCAATACGCTCCGGCTCTACTGTCGAGAGCAATTCATCCACTGGTGGGAGCAGTATTGCCAGAGCGGCGGGTATGCGCATTATGCTTACCACCGGCTTCAAGCCATTGCATTTGGTCTGGAATACTTGACCGATCAGGATTTCCCCGGCATCGACCAGTACAAAGAAGCCGTCTATTCCCTTTTGACCAACCCTCAACTCATGAGGGAACTTCCGGGGAAGCATCCTGCTGGGCAGGCTTTGGTGGACCTCGTCACGGAGCAATTTATCTCCACCATGGAGATGTTGCAACCGGACTGCCCCTCGCCACCCATCAACTACCGAGGACAGCTCCGGGGCGAGGATGCGCAGTGGGTCAAACAGCAGTTTGCCGACCGCTGGGGTTATCGGTATCCCGACTATTGGTATCCCCTTACTCAGGAAAGCAAACCCGGGCCCGGCTTCTTCGTCACATGGGATGTGGCCGAGCGTCATTTGCCCGGGCTGGAGGCATTCTTTGCACAAAAAGGGCTTTGCTATGAATTCGGCGAGAGTGGTGCGCCACTTTGGTCTACCTGCGCAGAGTGTGCCGTAACCCTCTTTTGCCCTGAGCTTGCCCACGCCGCCAAAGATTTCTCCTGGATGGTCTACTGTTCCCACGAAATGACCATCACCTTTGCCGGGAGCATTGTCCCACAAATCCAGAAGATTATGGCCGATTCGCAAGAAGACTGGAATCTCTGGTGAGGGAGACGGCTGTATTACGCAGAGAAGATGGTGTCAAAACCACAACGCCTTGCCCCGCAATTTCCCCCATTATTTTATATCCCACAAGGAGAATCCCTACACCTTCGATGTCAAGAACGTTCAGGAGCTGAATGTGGTGCTGACCAAACTGCTGAACATCCGGGACGTGGTCGGGGCACGCAGAGGGCAGGGCTGAGACAGGCAAAACATCTTTGTTCCGCAAGAGAGAATTCCGCAACAGTCCTCCGCCTCACACAAGCAAAACGGATTCCCTCATTTTCTCCCGGCAAAATGCCCCCCAACCATGTCCAATACACCGCCACCGCACCGGCTGTCCAGTAATTCCCCATGTCTGCCCCTGCCGGGCTCAGCATGAACAACTACTGCCCCCGGTATAACCGTCAGACCATCACCGGAAGGTATAACGCCATGAAACACACTCTACAAACCGCCGGAAAATTCCTCCTGCTGTATGGATTGACGCTGTTGCTCTTATGGGGAATTCTTTTCCTGTCCGCACGGATTCCCAACGACAGCATCGCCACCAATATGCATAAAAGTGCCATATACTACCAAAAGCTGGACCCGTTTCAGCTCCATAACGGAGAAAAACTCAATGCCATTGGGGACAACTATGCCGATGCCATTGTGCTGAATCTGGCCTGGCATATGGGAAACGGCAATCCTCTGATTTCCGTCCTGGACACCCAGTACTATGATGGTGGCGCATTCGGTGAACATGCGGGGCTGTACCTGTCTGTAACGGAAGATGCCTCGCCCAATGCGGACTACACCCGCTATTGGCATGGCAATGCAGCCTTTGTGCGCATGATGCACCTGTTTACCGACATCGGCGGCATGAAGACAATCGGCTTTGTGGTCGCCCTCCTGCTGGTGGCACTGACTATGTTCATTCTGATCAAAGGAAAGCATACCGACCTTGCTCTTCTTCTGGTTATATCCCTTATTGCCGTGCAATTCTGGAATATTCGACTCAGTTTGGAGTATCAGCCGGTTTTTGTGCTCACCTTTGCGCTTTGTCCGGCATATCTGCTGGCCGAGCGGCGCGGAAATGGTATGCTCCCCCTGTTGAGCATTCTCGGTGGAACAGCAGTCGCATTCTTTGATTTCCTAACCACCGAAACGCTGACCATTCTTGTTCCCCTGCTTCTGGTCGTTGCCGTCCGTGGCAAAGAAAACCGCCTTGCCGGGGTCAAAGAGAGTCTTTCACTTCTGGGAGGTTGTGCAGCTTGCTGGTGTGCAGCCTATGGCGCTACATTCCTGGTGAAGTGGGCGGTAGCAAGTCTGGTCACCGGAAACAATGCCTTCGCCCTCGCCACCACCTCCGCTGTGGAGCGTATCGGCGGCATTGCAGGCACCACGCCCAACGGCAGTACTTTCTTCCCCGCCATCACGGCCAATCTGACCGTCCTCTTTGGCGGGACTGCACGGTTGCAGCCTGCCCGGGCGCTGCTTGGCACTGCATTGTGTATCGTGTTGCTTTTCTCCATTTGGTATCTTTTCCGGGCGAAACAGCCGCAGAAAACTGCCGCGCTTCTCCTGCTGCTGCTTGGCGCAGTTGTGCCCGTGCGTTTCCTGCTGCTCAACAACCATTCTTATTACCATGAATTCTTTACCTATCGGGCGCTGCTGGCCCCGATTCTGGCCACACTTTTGGCCTTGCGGCTGAATCTCCAGCAACACAAAAGAAAGGCGAAAAAATGACAGAGTTCACCATTCTGATGCCCTGTCTGAACGAGGCATCTTCCCTGAAAACCTGCATCGACGAAGCCAAAGCCGGTATCGCTGCGCTTGGATTACAGGCGGAAATCCTCATTGCCGACAACGGCTCGACCGATAATTCCGCACAAATTGCCGCAGCAAATGGCGCACGGGTAGTTGCTGTCAGCAGAAAAGGCTACGGTGCGGCGATTTTGGGTGGCATCCGGTCTGCCCAGGGGAAATACATCATCCTTGGAGATGCTGACGGAAGCTATGATTTTGGCAATCTGTCTCCATTTGTGAATGCTCTGCGCAACGGCGCCTCCTTAGTCGTGGGCAACCGTTTCCTGGGTGGTATCCAACCCGGCGCGATGCCTCTGAGCCACCGCTGGGGTGTTCCCCTGCTGTCGGCACTTGCCCGCTGGCGATTTAAGGCCAACGTAAGGGATTTTCACTGTGGACTGCGTGCCTTCGACCGGGAGACTGCTCTCCGGTTGGGATTGCAATGCCCCGGAATGGAATTCTCCACAGAGATTATCGCCCGCTTTACGCAAAGTGGAGCTTCCGTTACAGAAGTTCCCACCATTCTACGAAATGATTTGCGGAAAGGTCCATCACATCTCCGTACACTGCGGGATGGCTGGCGACATCTGCGTTTCATCTTATCCCCCTTATCAACAGAAAAACTTATTAGGAGGAATCATCATGAAAAAACGATTAACCGGACTTGTCGCTCTGTGGCTGGCACTGATCATGATATGCAATCTGGCCGTGCCCGTGCAGGCAGAAGATGTTGAGAGCACCTGGGCCTATGTCTCAGATTCGGACACCCTTATCACCCCGGATCTGAATGTATCCTATCCCACCCGACTCTTTGATCTGCAGTTTGATGTTCCGCTGTCAGAGCAGACAGAGCTAATGTCTGCGGTCATGCCCAAAGCACCGGAGGGCAGCTTACTCGATGGCTGGAAAATGTGGGTCGTGGACAGCGGCGGCTATTTGCAGAGCACGGAATCCCAGTCTTTGGCGCGGAGCTCATCCATCAGCAAGGAAACCTGGGGCTCCAAAACAACAGACGGCGTCTACTATCTGATGTTTGAGCCGCTTTGGTTTGTCAAATACCGCATCAACCCGCAACCCACCAATGACAATCCCACCGTGGGTGGCCAGCTTCAGGATGAAGTTCAGGGTTGGATCGCAACCGAAGATTGCACCTACCAATGGTGTCAGGTGAGCAACGGGTCGGTCACCTACCAGATTGCCGATGCTCCCGGCGAAGGAAAAATCAGCATTGCCAACCTCTGGAATGGCACTTACAGCAACGGAAACTGGACCGGCGAAGAGAATCTGATCGATTTGGCTTTCCCGGTAGAGTCCGGCGATTTGATTTCCGTCAAACCTGTCAGTGGCGCAGTCAGCATAGTTCAGCAGTATGGCGGGGCAGAATATACCTATGACACCACAACCGGCGTCTATACCGCCAATATCACCGAAGACAGCGCAGATTACAATTTGTATATTGAAGGAACCGACCCCTTTGTCGTTACGATCTCTCTCACCCGCCTGGATACAACATATCAGGATCTTCCCGGGCAAACCACCAAGACCCTGAATCGGGCAGGACTTCCCGGTGGCACATATGCCTGCAAGGTGACCTTTGACCCTGACGGAGACGCACTCACCCTCATCAGCGATCAGGTTCACTATGACAGCGCAAGCTATTGTGTTGTCTATGACCTGAACGGCGGCACCGGGGCGACCGGTGTGGACTACAGCACCTTCACCGTCACCGACGGTACGGAAATCACGCTCAACGCCGCTCCCACCAGAGAGGGCTATACCTTCACCGGCTGGTCCGACGGCAAGCAGGTCTATCAGCCTGAGGCCAAAATTACCGTCAATGCCAATCTGACCCTGACCGCCCAGTGGACGAAAGAGCACGTTGTGACCTATGACCTGAACGGCGGCACCGGGGCAACCGGTGTGGACTACAGCACCTTCACCGTCACCGACGGTACGGAGATCACCCTCAACGCCGCTCCCACCAGAGAGGGCTATACCTTCACCGGCTGGTCCGACGGCAAGCAGATCTATCAGCCCAATGACAAAATTACCGTCAATGCCAATCTGACCCTGACCGCCCAGTGGGAGGAAACCTTAGGCAGCGCAACCCTTCTCAAGGTGGATGCTGATAATCCTTCCGTTGTTCTTCCCGGTGTTGTCTTCGCCCTGTATCAGGCAGATGGTCAGTTGGCAGGAAACTATACCACTGACGAAAACGGTCTGATTTGTGTATCCGGTCTGTCGGCTGGCGCATACTTCTGGCAGGAAGTCCGTGCCGCAGAGGGCTATCTGCGTGCTGACGATGTCTTCCCCATTGAAGTCAAGCCCGGCGAGGATACTGCCATAACCGTCGAAAACCAACGCAACACTGTGCCTGAGATGTTCAGCACGGAACACTATGCCTATATTATTGGCTCCGATGACGGTCTGGTTCATCCGGAAGACAACATCACCCGCGCCGAGGTCGTCACCATCTTCTTCCGTCTGCTCAACCAGGAGACCCGGATGCAGTATCTGTGTTACAGCAACAACTTCAGCGATGTGTCCAAGGGCACATGGTACAATACCGCCATCTCTACTATGGCGGCTTTGGGTATCGTCAACGGTTATCCCGATGGCTCTTTCCGCCCCAACAGCACCATTACCCGCGCTGAGTTTGCCACCATCGCCGCCCGGTTTGCCTGCAATGCGAATGCCACCGGCGCCGCTTTCACGGATATTGCCGGGCATTGGGCCGCAGATTATATCCTTATTGCGGCAAATAACGGCTGGGTACAGGGCTATGAAGACGGGACTTTCCGCCCCAATCGGCCCATTACCCGCGCCGAAGCAATCTCCCTGACCAACCGTGTGCTCCAGCGTCTGCCCGAAAGTGAAGCCGACCTGTTGGAGGGCATGATTGTCTGGCTGGACAACATGGATACCTCCAAGTGGTACTATCTGGCCATTCAGGAAGCAACCAACAGCCATACCTATGCCCGCAAGGACAACGGCTATGAATACTGGACCGGGATTGAGGAGGTGCCGGACTGGGGTGAGCTGGAAAATCCCTGATTCCGGATTTCCGGCAGACAAATAACCAATCCCGCTGTCCCCAAAAACAAATCGTTTCCCAATGGGCCGCAGAATCACTTGTCTGGGATGGCACAACAAACTCTCCGGATGTCCTTACCCGGTATCCGGAGAGCATAAAAACACAGCAAGATCCTCGCCTCGCCAATTTTCTGACAGTCTTAGAATTGAACAAGGAGAATCCCTATGCGAGCAGTAGTTACCCGTGTTACCTCCGCCTCTGTGACCATTGATGGTCAGGTGAACGGAAAAATTGGACCAGGTTTCCTGATTCTTCTGGGTGTCGGCCCCAATGACACCGAAGCGCAGTGCAAGTACCTGGTGGATAAAATTCTGGGTCTTCGGGTTTTTGAAGACGAGAATGGAAAAATGAACCTGGGCCTGGAGCAGGTGGGCGGTCAGGTGCTGGTGGTGAGCCAGTTTACCCTCTATGGCAACTGCCGCAAAGGTCGCCGCCCCAGCTTCAATGAAGCCGCACCCCCGGAATTGGGCAATGCCCTGTATCAGCGTTTTCTGGAACTCTGCCGTCAGGCAGGCTATGACCCCCAGCACGGCGAATTCGGTGCGGATATGCAGGTCGCCTCCGTCAATGATGGCCCGGTGACCCTGATTCTGGACACCGAAGTGCTCATGGAAGAACCCAGAAGAAAGTAAATACCCGAAAGGAGTCATTACACCATGATCCATATCGATACCCTGTCTCTGGGCGACCTGCAGACCAACTGCTGTATCGTCAGCGGCGCACCGGGCAGATGCGTGCTCATCGACCCCGGCGCAGATGCCCACATTGTGACAGAATACCTGACCCGGAAACAACTGAAGGTGGAGGCCATTTTGCTGACCCATGGACATTATGACCATGTGGGCGCGGTCCTCCCTCTGCGGCAGCAGTTGAATTGCCCCGTGTACCTGTCCCCGGAAGACTTGATGCTCCCGGAATTTCTGACCCTCCCTGTTGGCCCCACGGAAGATGTGGCTGAGGGCGATGTGCTGGAGCTGGCCGGTGTCCGGTTTCAGGTGCTCCACACCCCCGGTCACACCAAGGGTTGCGTATGCTACCTGACCGATGAGGCTCTGTTTTGCGGCGATACCCTCTTTGCTGGGTCTATCGGCCGCACCGACCTGCCCGGCGGCAGTGTCCCCCAGATGATCGAGTCCCTGAAGCGCCTGCGGGAGCTGGACTTTGACGGCCCGATTTACTGCGGTCACGGCGAAGACAGTACCCTTGCCGCCGAGAAGCGGTATAACCCCTACCTGAGGGGAGAATTTCAGGTATGAAACTGAGACTGGTTGGTCATGAAGACCGCTTTGCCATTGAACAGCTACAGCTCGCCCTGTTTCCCGCCGAGCCCATGGAGCCGGTAGACGCCCCCTTTACTGACGGCGGCGCAGTCTCCACCCTCCACCGGGGAAAAACCTGGCTCACCGCCGTCACAGAAATTACCCTGGGCGGCAAACGGGTCAGGAAAGTGCGCCGGATGAAGGCTTCTGCGGAGACGGTGCGCCTGCGCCGTCAGCTTTTACAGCAGTGCTATTACTTTGCCGCTCTGGAGCATCTTCCCGCTCCCCCCGCATGGGGTGCTTTGGCCGGTGTCCGCCCCACCAAGCTGACCACCCGCCATCTGCTGGAAGGTGGCACGCTCGCCTCCGCCGGAAAGATGATGAAAGATACCTATTTCGTCTCCGGCGAGCGGATTGATTTGTGTCTGGACTGCTCCGTTGCCACTGTGGAGGCCCAGAGCCTGCTGGAGAAGCGGGATATCTCCGTATATATCGGCATCCCCTTCTGCCCCACCCGTTGCGCCTATTGCAGCTTCATCAGCGCCTCGGCCTCCGGTGCCGGTGCGCTGTTAGAGCCTTATCTGCTGGCTCTGCTGGAAGAAATCAAGGCTGTGGGCGAAATGCTGGCAAGTTCCGGTTGCTCCGTCCGTACACTGTACATAGGTGGCGGCACCCCCACCACTTTGTCTGCCCAGCAACTGCGCAGACTGATGGCGGCGGTAAATGAACACTTTGACCTGAGCCGCTGTCTGGAGTACACCGTAGAAGCCGGAAGGCCCGATACCTTAAGCCCCGAAAAGCTCCAGACCATCTATGATTTGGGCGCCCGCCGGGTCAGCATTAACCCCCAGACCATGGACAACCATGTGCTCGCCCTCTGCGGCAGAGCACACAAAGCCGAGGAAATCCCCGCCGCTTTCCAAATGGCCAGAGATGCCGGTTTCCAGGAAATCAACATGGACCTGATTGCCGGTCTGCCGGGAGATACCCCCGAAGGATTCCAGGCATCTTTGGAGGCTGTCGCCGCCATGGGTCCGGAAAACATCACCGTCCATACCCTGGCGTTGAAGAAAGCCGCCGCCCTCTACCAAAACCCGGAGCAACTGCCCACCGATGAGGAGGTCGCCCGGATGGTGGAATTCTCCAACAGCTATCTGCGCCGTCTGGGCTATGTCCCTTACTACCTCTATCGGCAGAAGTATATGTCCGGCAGTTTTGAAAATGTGGGCTGGTGTAAGCCCGGCTCAGCCTGCCTGTATAACATCTATATGATGGAGGAGCTTCATTCCATTATCGCCCTAGGCGGCGGTGCCATGAGCAAGGTGAATCTCCCCGGCGGCAAGCTGGAGCGATTCCCCAATCCCAAGTATCCACAGCAGTATTTAGAGCGTCCGCAGGCTGTCCTGCAGGAGAAGCAGGAGCTCTTTGCCCTGCTCCAAAAGAGTCTGGACTTGCCCTGAATATCCATTCTTTATTCCCAAGACGGAGGTATTCCCCATGGATCTTCTGATTTCCAATGCCACCATCCTCACCATGGACGAGGCTATGCACATCCACTTTGGCGCACATTTGGGTATCACCGGCAGTAAAATCACCTACATCGGCAAAGATGCCCCCAAAGAAGCCCCGGAGAAGATCATCGACGGCACCGGCATGGTGGTCATGCCCGGTCTCATCAACTGCCACACCCATCTGGCTACAGGGCTTCTGCGGGGCGCGGCGGAGGACTGCGGACAGGGACAGTGGTTTTCTGACTATGTCTTCCCCCGGACAGACCATATGGATGCCCGTGCCGCCAGAGCCGGTGTGGATTTGGCGCTGGCGGAGTGCATCCGCTTCGGCGTGACTTCGGTTTCCGACCTCTATGGCTTCCCGGAGGTGACGGCGCAGGCGGTGAAGGATGCCGGACTGAAGGCCAATATCGCCCTGCCTCTGAGCCTTTTTGCCGACGAGAGTCAGGACTTCGACTTTGAGACTGACCCCGCCTGTCGGGTCTTCCGGGAGCTGGTGGAGCAGTGGAACGGTCACGACGATGGCCGCATCCGCATTGATGCCGGGCTTCAGGGGGAATATACCGGCAATTACCGGCTGTGGGAACCCCTGAGTGACTATGCCCGGGAAATGGGTCTGGGCCTTCAGCTCCATCTGTCCGAGAGCAGACAGGAGCACGAGGACTGCTTGGACCGCACCGGTCTTACCCCCACCCAACTTCTGGACTGCCACCGGATTTTTACCGTCCCCGTGGCCTGCGCCGGGTGCAACTGCTTAGAGCCGGAGGACATGACCCTTCTGGGCAGAAGGAACGCCACCGGGGTGCACCTGCCTGTCTCCGGGATGAAATTTGCCCAGAGTCTGCCCAATGTCACGGAACTGGTCAAGTCCGGGATGAATGTGGCTCTGGGTACGGACTCCGCCGCCGCCGGCGGCACACTGGACCTGTTTGAAGCCATGAAAACCACCGCGCTTATGGCCAAATCTCAATCCGGCGACCCCGCCGCCATGCCTGCGCAGGCCGCCCTGATGATGGCCACGGTCTGCGGCGCAAGGGCCCAGGGCAGAGGAGAGGAATGCGGTATGTTGAAGGTGGGCATGGATGCCGACCTGATTCTGGTGGACTTCACCGCGCCCCACTTGATGCCCGCCCACGACATTTACAGTGCGCTGGTCTATTCTGCCAGAGGCTCCGATGTGGCCATGACCATGGTGCGGGGCAGGATTCTCTATGCCGGCGGTAAATTCCACACCATCGATCTGAATGCCGTGGTGCGGGAAATGAGTCAGTATGCGATTCCCACCATGTTCTTTCCCCCCATAAACCCGGAAGACTGACCCTAAGTCAGCCGTCCATCCCCACTCCACTGTGAAAGAAGGGTCATTCTTGTCTTCTGTGAAAAAGCAATCCTTTCTCCACGGCGCTGCCCTTCTGGCGGCCGCCGTCATCATCGTCAAAATCATTGGCGCAGTGTACAAAATCCCTCTCGGCGGCGTCATTGGTGACACCGGCTTCGGGTATTTCACCACCGCCTATGACATTTACAGCGTCCTTCTGATGATCTCCACTGCCGGTCTGCCGGTGGCCATGAGCCGCATGATTGCCCAGGCCAGCTCTCTGGGTAACTATGGTCAGATTGACCGGATTTATAAGACCTCCCGGACAATTTTCTTCATTCTGGGTGCATCCGGTACCATTCTCATGACCTGCTTCAGTCATCAGCTTGCCCGGTTTATGAATTCTCCCAATTCCTGGGCGGCCATTGCCTGTCTTGGTCCTTCCGCAGTCATTATGACCCAGACTGCCGCCTTCCGTGGCTTTTTCCAGGGACAGGGCAATATGCGCCCCACCTCCGTCAGTGAGGTCATGGAGTCCGCCTGTAAGCTGGTGGTGGGTCTCGGTCTGGCCTTCGTCATCATGAAGACTATGCAGGATACCACCCTCGCCGCCGGTGGCGCAATCTTCGGCGTGACGGCCGGTGCGGCGGTGGCGCTGGTATATATGTATGTCTCCTACCGGCAGTATCGGCGGGAGCAGCCTCTGACCGGTGGCCCGGTGAGCTCCTATGGCGCCACCGTCAAGCAACTTCTGGTCATCGCCATTCCCATCACCATCGGCTCTGCCGGTCTGCAAATCATCACCCTGATTGACGCCAAGGTGGTCATGGCTCAGCTCATTGGCTCTGCCGGATTCACCCAGATTGAAGCGGACGGGCTCAAGGGCATTTATAACTTCGCCCAGACCATCTTCAATCTTCCCTGCGCCTTTATTCCCCCCATCACCATCAGCGCCATTCCCGCCATCACTTCTGCCCTGACTCTGAAAAAATTCACCGAGGCGCAGAAGTTGGAGGAATCTGCCATCCGGGTCACTGCCCTCATTACCCTCCCCTGCGCCATTGGTCTGGCGGTCATGTCCGGTCCGGTCATGGCTCTGCTGAGAGGATATACCGGTGAGACGCTGTCCATCGCCGCCAATCTGCTGGGGACACTGGGTATCTGCGTGATTTTCAACTCTCTGGTGCTGGTGACCAACGCCATGATGCAGGCCCATGGCCATGTGGTACTGCCTGTGGTCAATATGTTCATCGGCGGCATCATCAAGATTATTGTCAACTATATTCTGGTCAGCAATCCGGAAATCAACATCCAGGGCGCACCCATCGGAACCCTGTGCTGTTACCTGTCCATTACCTTGCTGAATATCTTCGCCATGAAGCGGGTGGTCAAGGACTCCCCCAAGGTGGGGAAGAATATGCTCAAGCCTCTGCTGGCGGCGGTCATTATGGGACTTGCCACCTATGGGGTCAAGCTGCTCCTGAGTGGCCTTACCAATAGCCGTCTGATTCTCTGCGCCGCCCCCATTGCGGTGGCTGTGGTGGTGTATCTGGCGCTGGTGGTGGTGCTGAAGGTGGTCACTTATGACGACTGTATGCTCCTGCCCAAGGGTGAGAAGATCGCCAAACTGCTGAAAATCACAAAATAATCGACGGAAAACCATTTTTCCTCTTGCCATTTGGCGTAATTTGTGATAGCCTAGTATACTGTATAGCCCCAGCAAGGAATTTGCAAACAATGCACAAAGAAAGAAGGATATGTCATGACCAAATCTGAGCTGATTAACGCCATTATTGCCAAGACCGGTCTGTCCAAAAAAGCGGCCACCGAAGGTCTGGAGGCAACCATGGAAATCATCACGGAGACACTGATGGCCGGCGACAAAGTCCAGTTGGTGGGCTTCGGCACCTTTGAAACCAGAGCCCGGGCTGCCCGCACCGGTCACAACCCCGCCACCGGTGAGGCTGTGGAAATCACCGCCGCCCGTCTACCCCAGTTCAAGGCCGGCAAAGCGCTGAAAGATGCCCTGAACCAGTAACGACATGAGCCGTCAGCCGGGTCTGCCTGTGTGCCTGCCCGGCTGCGGCTCATTGTGTTTATTCGATTCCCATTTACACAGGAGGTACTCATGCGTTTAGACAAGTATTTGAAGGTATCCCGCTTAATCAAGCGGCGCACAGTGGCCAACGAAGCCTGCGACAACGGTCGGGTCAGCGTCAATGGCCGGGTCGTCAAGGCATCTTACGAGGTCAAGGTTGGCGACCGGCTGGAAATCACTTTGGGCGCAAGAACACTGGCCGTAGAAGTCCTGCAGGTCGCTGAGGCTGTCCGGAAGGACGATGCCTCTGCCATGTATAAAGAAGTATGATTGGGCGGCTGTTTTCCAAGACCTGGTTCAGACTGGTTCTGCTGTTCCTGGTCGGCTGTTCTTTCTGGTTTGTTTTCCGGGCATACCGCTATACGGCGCTGTTGTTCTGGGGCTATGTGGGCGTCAGGTGCGCTTATCTGCTTCTGGCCAGGCTAAAGAACAAGATGCCCCGGCTGAGCAAATGCCTTCGCATCCTTTTGACCGCCGGGCTGTGCATCTTCCTGATTGCCGCTCTGGTGACGGTCTTCATCATTGGTTCCGGCGCTTCCGGAGCAGATGAGCCGGAGAGCCGGTATCTTCTGGTGCTGGGTGCCGGGGTCAACGGCACTGTCCCCTCCCGCTCCTTGTCTCAGCGGCTTTATGCGGCTTATGACTATATGACCGCCTACCCCGATGCTACCTGCATTGTCTCCGGCGGTCAGGGCCCCGGCGAGGACATTACAGAAGCCCAATGTATGCGCGACTGGCTGGTGGAAAAGGGCATTGATCCAGGCCGGATTTGGATGGAGGACAAGGCCACCTCCACCGAAGAAAATATCCGCTTCACGCTGGCCCTGATTGCGGAAAAAACCGGGGAGTACCCGGAAACCATGGCCATTCTCTCCAGCGAATACCACCTCTACCGGGCCGGTCTCATGGCAGAAGCCGAGGGCATCACCATGCTGGGCGTACCGGCAAAGACCCGCCCCTTCCCCCTGCGCTGGCACTATTACTTCCGGGAGATTCTGGCGCTGTGGTATTATCTGGTGTTCTGAGCTTAAACCGGAAAGGAGTATGCCCATGAAAATTGCCATTGCCCAAATGCCCGTCACCACCAAGAAGGACGAAAATCTCCAGACCGCCTGCCGGTACATCCACGAGGCCGCCACTGCCGGGGCAAGTCTGGTTATTCTGCCGGAGATGTTCAATTGTCCCTATACCAGCCGGTATTTCCGTGATTTTGCCGAGCCGGAGGGTGGGCATAGCTGGCAGACCATCTCCCGTCAGGCGGCACAAGAGGGCGTCTGCGTGGTTGCCGGGAGTATGCCGGAGTTGTCCGGAGAGCGGATTTACAACACCTCCTGGGTCTTTGACCGGGAGGGAAAACAGATTGCCCGGCACAGGAAGACCCACCTCTTTGACATTCAGGTGGAGGGCGGACAGCACTTCCGGGAGTCGGATACCTTCGCCGCCGGAAGCGATGTGACCATATTTTCGGTGGACGGCGTGACCATGGGGCTGTGCATCTGCTTTGACTTCCGGTTTCCGGAGCTGGCCAGATTGCTGGCGCTGGAGGGGGCGCAGGTCATTGTTGTCCCCGCCGCCTTCAACATGACCACCGGACCCATGCACTGGGAGCTGATGTTCCGTCAGCGGGCGGTGGACAATCAGGTTTTCACCATCGGTGCCGCCCCCGCCAGAGACAAAAAAGCCGACTATGTGTCCTATGGCAACTCCATTCTCTGCTCCCCCTGGGGTAAGGTTTTGACCCGGGCGGAAGGAGAGCCCCAACTGCTGTTGGCGGAGCTGGATTTGACCCAGGTGCAGGCGGTGCGGCAGCAGCTTCCTTTATTGAAAGCCCGGCGGGAGGATGTATATGCTCTGACCAAGGCCGGCGGCAGGCACTGCAACCAGTCTTCCGGCTGAATCCCTGTGGCAGTATCCGCAGAACAACGAAACGGCGCGTACCCCATGACCGGGTGTACGCGCCGTCTGTATGTCAATGATTCCGTTATTCTGTCCGGTTGGGTTATACCAGATACCGCCACAGGAAGGTTACCACCTGACCTCTGGTGCAGAACCCATTGGGCTGGAAGGTGGTGGGAGTCATGCCGTTGGTGATTTCCTGTTCCACCGCCCAGAGGACAGCATCATAGTAGTATTCCGCTGTCTTCAAGTCTGTAAAGCTGTGGCTGGACTTTTCCGGTTCGGGACAACCGGCGGCTCGCCAGAGGAAGGTCACAACCTGCCCACGGGTGCAGGTGGCATTGGGTGCAAAGGTGGTGGAGGTCACGCCGGTGGTAATCCCCTGCTCCACAGCCCAGAGGACGGCATCATAGTAGTATTCGCTTTTCTTGACATCCACGAAGGGATTCTTGCTTCCCTCAGGCTTCGGCTCACCCATGGCCCGCCACAGGAAGGTCACAATCTGCGCCCGGGTACAGGATGCATGGGGGGTGAAGGTGGTCGCCGTTGTGCCGGTGGTGATTCCCTCGGAAGCCGCCCACAGGACGGGGGTATAGAAGTAGTCAGACTCCCGGATGTCGGTGAAGGGGTTGGTGATGGTTTCCTCTGCATCCAGCTTGTTGATGGGTCTGGTGTCTTCCTTGCCACAGTCGGTGCAGACTCTCTTTTTCAGACCATATTCTGTGGCAGTGGGCTCCTCCAGAATCTCCCAGTCGCCGTAGGTGTGGGGGACATAGGGGATCCAGGTCTCTTCCTTAGAGCCAATAGAGGGATTTGTTTCCACTTCCGCCCAGGTTTCGTTGCCCTCTGGATAGTAAGCGGTCAAAATGGCGTAATGAAATGCCCCTTCAATTACCAGCATATCTCCAGTAAATTCTACAACCAGCTTGCATTCTTCTTCTGTAACGCCCTCATGGAAGATGCCCAGCAGGTCATGTCCCAGCTTAGTCACGCTGGCAGGGATGGTGAGATAACGCAGATTTTCGCACTCAGCGAATGCCGCATAGCTGATGGTCTTGAGGCTGTCCGGAAGGTCCACCGCCACCAACTCCGTGCAGTACATGAGGGCACGGGGGGCAATATACTCCACGCCATCGGGCACAGCAAATTCCACGCCGATACCACCGGGCACACGCAGAAGCTGCGTCCCCTCCTTGTTCATCAGTGCGCCGCTACCCCGAGAAGAATACCAGGAATTACCCGCAGCCACATCAATGGAACGCAGAGAATCACACAGCAAAAATGCATTCTTTCCAATGCTATGTGTCTTGGCAGGAATGGAGATCCGCTCCAGACGGCGGCAATAGTAGAATGCAGACTTGCCAATTTCCTCTACGCTATTCGGAATGTTAATCTGCTTCAGCGCAGAGCCATCAAATGCGTACTCCCCAATCGTGGTGAGACCCTCAGGAAGTTTCACACTCTCCAGCGCATCCATGGCAGAAAAGGCCGCGCGACCAACAGCAGTAATTCCCTTGGTAACTTCCACTGTAGAAATCTGCGGAATCCACGCCGCCCACGGTGCGCCCTCTTCGGGAAGGTTGATTCCGCCCGTACCGCTAAGGGTCAGCACACCTGTCTCCGGGTCAAACCGCCAGGTTATGCTATCGCCCAGGTTTCCTTCCGTTGGTGTCTCCCCAGCCAGTACCGCAGGCATCATTGCGCCCACAAGACCCAGCACCAGGCAGAAGCTCAGCACCAACAACAGCAGTTTCTTTTTCATAGATAGTCCTCCTTATGGTATGATTTGGTATTTGCCGAGAATATTATACAGCATTTGTCACCCGTTGTAAAGAGGATTTCTCTCCGAAAAACTACACAATCTTGCCGATTTGTTACAAAACCACCAATGCAACCATCCATTTGAACGGTTTGCCTATTGAGAAAAGCGGGTGGCATAAAAAAACAGCGCAAGTCTCCGGCCACCACCGGATCATCTTGCGCTGATTTTGTATGTTCAGGGCTTCACTTTACGATTAAGTACACTGTCCGGAAACACGGAGGCATTGATCAGGTCGGCGGGATCCACCTCCAGCGCATCGGCTACATTGAAAAATACCTCCAGCGAGAAGGCGCGGACGATACCGGGGGCTTCAATGGCGCTGATGTGGGAGCGGCTGACATTGGCTTTTTCTGCCAGCTTTTCCTGAGACAAGCCACGCATTTTTCTCAGGGCGGCAATGGCTATGCCCAGTTGAATGAAGCGGTCTCTGTTCTTGAATTCGATGTCTTTGCTCATATTAGTCACCTGCCTGTCTGGAAATATTATACCGTTTTCCCGGCAGGCTTTCTGCATATAGTAAAAAGCACTTGACTTATATTTTGAGCAATTGTATAATATGAAAAGTGATTTCGTCAAAATCGACAACCATGAGCGTTCCCATTGGGCAACCGGTTCGGCTTTGACCCTTCGTTTTTTGCCACTTTCCGGCGGCTCTGCTGGTTTACCCCACATCATCCGTCTCTTCATCCCCGCCGCAGAGCCGCCATCTTCCCACCGATAGCCATTCCCGGTGCATGATTTCACAGAAAGGCCGGTTGCTGTTTTGCCGGCACTCTGTTTGACGATAACCATGTCCGTGGTCAGCCAATCCGGGATGGACAGAGGCACCTGTAACTCCGGCGGGAGTACATCACGACGAAAAGATCCACAGTCTAACGCATGGACTGTGGATCCTCTGTATGTCCTGTGTTCCATTTACATCCCCAAAAGCCAGTCTTCCAGCGACGCCTGCCGGAATTCCTCCAGCATCCGGGCAAACCGGGGATACCGTTGGGATACTCTCCCCCGCCCCAAAACATAGGGGTCAATATACCTTTTCTTCGCCCGCACCTGTAGCCACTGTCCCGCTTCCGGTCTGTCTTTCCGGGAGATAACCCGGCTGTATTTGCGGAAATTCGCCCATGCTTCTCCGGTCTCCGGGTGGGCGGTCAGCTTATCGATGACCTGTTCTTCCGTTGTCCACAGGTCTGTTCTGGTGATAACCCCCAGCGACATTGCCATTTTCAGCAGTTTCGCCAGAGATTCCATGGCAAAACGATCCTCCGGGCAGACATAGACCCGCCCGCACTGCAGCGCCCCCTCAGCAAAGGTCAGCGCCCGCTCCGGGGTGCGGAAGGTCAGCTCCGGCTCGCCCAGTTCATTGATGCCGGGGGTAATGTCCCCATAGAGCCGGGCAATTTCCTCCACCGGGAGGAAGCCATAGTGCAGAAGATTGCCGCAGGTATATTCCAGCCGGTCAGCAGACAGCCGGGGCAGGTCATTGTCCGCCAAAGGATAGCGGTGGTAGTCCGCAACATCCGCCGTTTGCAACCCCAGATTGCGCAAAATGGACTGAATCTCCGGGGAGGAATCAATCAACTCGGCGGTACGGGCTTCGGTGGAATCCTGCTTCATGTGGTCGCCCTGTAAAAAGTCGATGGTGTGGGCAAAAACGGGAGTGGCGATGTCATGGAGCAATCCCGCCACCGCCTGCGCCATATCCCCGGTAAAGTGCCAGACCACCAGCCCCACGCCCAGACCGTGATTCCAGCGGGTATATCTGCCACAATGGGCAAAATGAGGGAAGGATGTATACTCACAGCCACAATTCATCCCCACCTGCTTCAGCCGCATCATCGCCGGAGTATGGGCGACATCAAGAAGCGGAGCGGGTGGGGTCTGGGGGCAATAGATGGTATTAAGCGGCATAGTATTTCCTTTCGTGGGGTGAGTTAAGTGGCGGGTTTTTTGGCGGTGTTGATGGATTCCCGCTTTTCCTCCAATGACGGTACACTGTTCAGGATTTAGGGGAAAGTCATTTTACATTCTCCTTGGCGGTTCTGCAAGATGCAACAAGCATTGCTCTTAAAGATGTACATTTTGTCGAAAGCGCTTTATACATCTTATCATCAATATAATTTGTTTTGCGCAATAATAAAAGCCAATACCCCGTTTCGTTCGCTTCCTTCAAGGCAATTTCAAGTTTGGAAATAAAATCTCTTTTGCCTTGTGCATACTGTGCTTCGTGGATGTTGGCTCCGATAGAAGTGCCGCTCCTGCCGATTTGATTGGAGATGATAGACTCTTTAATGGATTTCAGATATTTCACCAGTTCGATGATGTCTACAGAAAATTCTACAGAAAGCTCCCTGAGTTTTGATCCTGCCATAACACACCCGTCTTTTATATACTATTTCTCAAAATCACAGCTTTGTCAGCGAAGTGAGAGGTGATGCAGCTGCGCCGTGATAAGTGATGCGATGCGTTCTCCTCACCCCGAAGGGGTGCATCACAAGCGAAGCTTGCATCACACACGTAGTGTGCATCTCATTCCGAAGGAACGCATCACTCAAAAAGCCACATTTGCCTGATAGACAAATGTGGCTTTTTTGGCGACCCGGAACGGACTCGAACCGTCGACCTCCAGCGTGACAGGCTGGCGTGCTAACCGACTGCACCACCGGGCCATATTCTCTTTTATGCCCTCAAGTCGGGCGACGTGGGTTATTATACACAACCCCCGCCCTTTTGTCAAGCACTTTTTCCGATTTTTTCAAAGTTTCTGGCCCAAATCCGTCATAAAAGAGAGTATTGCTTGCTTTAACAGCGGCAACAGCACCACTGCAGACCCAAACACAGGCACAGCCGCATCAGGAGACTGCCAATTCCGCTATATCCTTCGTAGCTTTCTGCCCGCTGGCGGTATCCGGTTTCGCCCTGCTGGAGCTGGTCCAGCAGATTCTGATACCGCCAATTGTCCGGCTCCATGGCCACCGCCTGCCGGATATGCTCCAGAGCCATGAGACGGTTGCCCAGACCATTATGGGCAAGGGCGCTGAGATAATACCACTGGGCATCCCGCTGTGTGCCATAAGGTACATTATCCAGCACAGTTCTGGCCTCCTGGAAGCGGTTATACTGAATGTACCGGTATGCCGCCTGTGCCGCGGTGGAGTGGAATTGCTCCTGCTGTCTCTGGTTTTGCTGTTGCCACCGCCGGAACACATCCCCAAAGGGGTCATAGCCGCCCTGACTGCCATAGGGATTCCCGCCATAGGGATTGCCACCACCATAAGGGTTGCCGCCGGTTGCGTTCTGGGGATTCTTGATTTGGTCATAAGCGGCATTGATTTCCTGCATCTTCCGGGCGGCTTCTTCGTCTCCGGGGTTGGCATCGGGGTGGTATTTTTTCGCCAGACGGCGGTAGGCTTTCTTGATTTCTTCGTCGGAGGCGTTCCGGTCAACGCCCAAGACTTTATAGGGGTCATCGATCCGCATCTTGTGTCCTCCTTTGTCCTTTCTTCTCTTTATGTCTGTAGGTAAGCCAAACGCCGCTATAGAGAATATTGTCCATAATGTCTTTGTCCTGCACCAGCGGCAGATGCTCATATGCCCGGGCGCAGCCGGCCATCTCTATGGTCAGGCAGGTATTCCATTTCTCCCGGTCCGGTTCACTGCCGGAAGCCAGGAAGGGATTATAACTGCCCTTCTTCCTGTCTTTGTGGTAGTCCATGGCGGCATCCGCCAGATAGATGAATCTGCCCAGAGAACGACCCAATTCCCGGAGGCAGGTCGACCAGTGGTCTTCCCGCCAAACAAACAGCTCCCCCAACAACCGGCCAAAGGCATTTGCCGGTAAATCCGGATTGGGGCAACCTTCTTTCTCCAACCGGCGCAGGGTTTCCAATTCCCGCTCAATGGCTTCGCACTGCCGGGGATAGCGGTTGCGGACTTCGCCATAGTGCTCCCGCAACAGCCGGGCCAAGGTCAGCGCATCCAGCCGCCGGTCATCCTGCCAGTGATCCTGTGCGCTGTAGTAGCCCAGAGCCACATTCATGTCTGCGGCATAGGCGATAATCTCACTGTCCAGATAATCCTGCCGGGAGAAGGGATGGGGCACACATCGGCCGGAGTTTTCCTGCTCCTCCGGCTCATAGAGGGAGGAGAGCACCAGCGCCAAAAAGACCAAATCATAACTCAGGCACAGCCGGCTGCACCGGGAGGCATTCTCCCCAATCCGGTGGCAAATGCCGCAGTACACCGCCCGGTATCGCCGCCGCTGAGTATCGTTCAATTCCCGGGTATTGGCGGTCACAAAGCCAAACACACGCACCCCTCCATTTTCGTTTATGCCTTATAGCATAAGGGCAATTTGTGAACTGGGTATAAATTCCAGCGGATTTTATGGGGTTTTCTCCGGTTTCTCCTTTCCCGTTTTTTTCCGGCGCAACTCATAACCAATGTCGGTCAGGTACTTGTTTAATGCCCCGCCATAGAAAATAATGGCAATACAGGTATAGAGCCAAACCATAGCCAGCGCCATGGTGGTCAGGCTCCCATAAATAGAGGTCAGATTCTGAAAATCCGTGGCATAGATGGAGAAGAAGAAGGAGAAAAGCTGCCAGCCCAGCGCCGCAAACACCGCCCCCGGTACCGATGCCCAGAATCGGTTTCTCCGGTTGGGCATAAACATAAACATGGCAACAAAAGCCAAAATCTGAATCAGCAACAGGAACAAAAAACGATTGGACAGCAGTCCAGACAAAAACTGCGCCAACACACCGGGAAACTGCCCCAGCCACTGCATAATGGTGCGATGGAACACATAAAGGCCCAAAGTCAATAGCAATACCAGCAACATCACAAAGGTATAAACCAAACTCAGCAGACGGGTAACCACATAGCCCCGGTCCTCCTGCACCCCATAAATGCGGTTGAGTCCCACCAGAATCCCATGGACACCCCGGGAAGATGACCACAGCGCCGTCAATGCCGTAACGGAGACCAGTGTGGTGGAGCTGCTCCTTGCCATGGCCAGCAGTAATTTCTCCACTGTAGGATACAGCGCACTGGGCAGAGCATCCGCCAGTACATCCAGAATAACCCCATTGCCCAAATCCGTATAGCTGAGGATATTCAGCAGCAGCATCACCATGGGCACTGCGGAGAGCATAATGAAGAACGATGCGTTACCCGCAAAGGCCGGAACACCCACCTGAGACAAACTCTGGAGCAGATCAATGACCCGAATCAGGTATCGGTTGTGAATCTTTGGCTTCATGTTCATCACCTCCCGGCTTAAAAGCCTTGCATTTTGGCGAAAAATGGGGTATACTCTAAGCATATGGACACACACTGTAACTAAGACCCTATTATATCGGAAATCTATGGAAAATGGAAGTGTTTTTTTGAACCATGAGATTAGTACCTCCATCGCCGGACTGCTCCGGGGCATGGAGCTGCAGGAGGCATTGGATACGGTTCACGCTGCCGGATTCCGGCATCTGGACTTTCCCATCAGCGTATTCAGCCGACCGGAGGGATCACCCCTGAAATCCGACGGCTGGCGGGATTGGGTAAGGAATCTAAAGCGAAAGCTGGATGACATGGGCTTTACCGTCACCCAGGCCCACGCCAGTTGGGAGCAGGCAATCCCAGAGGATTTTTCGCCCCATGCGCCTTACCCCGTATACTGCCGCACCATCGAAGCCTGCCGGATGTTGGGCTGTGGCAAGCTGGTTTTCCATGCGCCGCTGTACTTTTTCCCCACCCACGACAAGGCCACCCAAAACCGGATCGGGCAGTGGAATGTCCGCTGGTTCCGGGAACTGATTCCCACCTTGCGGGAATACTCCGTCACCGGTGAGCTGGAGAATACCTTTGACTATGGCCGGGTCTGGCAACCCGGTGACCCACCCTTCACCTACTGCTCGTCTCAGGATATGCTGGAGTTGCTTGCGGGCATTGATTCCGACTGCTTTGCCCTGTGTCTGGATACGGGGCATGGCAATATCGCCGGTTTTGATCCGGCGGAAATGGTCAGGGACTACGGCAAGCATCTTCAGGTTCTGCACCTGAATGACAACTTCGGCTTCATCCGCCCGGTCTATGAGGATCTCCATCTTCTGCCCGGTGGTGGCAATCTGGATTGGCCCTCGATTTTTACCGGTCTCCGGGAGGTGGACTACCGGGGCAACTTCAATTTAGAGCCGGTGGGCGCATTGCCCCGCCTCCCCTTCTCCGTCCGGGTGGTGCAACTCAAGGCCGCCAAAGAGACGGTGCGGCTTCTGGCCCGGGATGCCGGCTTCTCCCTGTAAAAAAGAACGCTCCGGCAAAAACCGGAGCGTAAAGGGAATTACTTCTTGCGGAAGGACAGGCAGTCGGTGCACTGGTCCATGGTGGGATTGCACTCATGGGTGCCCACCCGAATCTTGTCCAGGGAGCAATAGTTCTCGCCACCGCAGTGGTGGGCGCAACTGCTGACAGAGCATTCGATACACTTATTGGCATGGTTATTCATTGTGATTTCCTCCTTTGTTTTGGGTCTGGCCATAGTATGTCCCCGCAGGCGGAAATCATGCAAATACATTTATAGAAATATGGAGGGTTTATGATGACCAAAGTATCCCCGTCTATTCTTTCTGCGGATTTCGCCAATTTGGAGCGGGATCTCAACTTGATTCGCCAATCCGGTGCAGACTATGTCCATGTGGATGTGATGGACGGTCTGTTTGTCCCCAATATTTCCATCGGTGTGCCGGTGGTGCAGGCTGTGCGCCGGGTAACGGATATGCCTCTGGATGTCCATCTGATGATTGACCGCCCCATCCGCTATGTGGAGGCATTCTGTAAGGCCGGTGCGGACATTCTCACCGTCCATCTGGAGGCTGATACCCCGGAAAATACCCGCCAGGCCCTCCTGAATATCCGGGCAATGGGTGTGCGCCCCGCCATTTGCATCAAACCCAGGACACCAGCGGAAGCTGTCCTGCCTTTCCTGGAGCTGTGCTCGCTGTGTCTGGTGATGACCGTAGAGCCCGGCTTCGGCGGTCAGAAGTTCATGGCTGACATGATGCCCAAGGTACGCACCATCCGGCAGTACATCGAGGACAACCATCTGGACTGCGAGTTGGAAGTAGACGGCGGCGTGGGCGTGGAGACTGCCCCCATCTGCAAGGAAAGCGGCGCGAATGTGCTGGTGGCCGGCTCTGCCTTCTTTAAGTCTGCGGATAAGTCTAATTTTGTTGCGGAGCTTCAGGCATAATCTTTTCGTGACATTTTCCCGTTGGGAAAGTGAAGCGGCTTTGCCGTGAAATTCCCCTTCGGGGAAGTGAAGTTTTCCCTTCGGGAATGTGACGGAATGTGCGGGAATCGGAAAACCCACCAAAAGTCCTTGACTCTGGACAGGTTTGCGATTAAGCAGAGATAGAAAGGGTACTGCCGATAGACGGTCAGTCCCCCAATATGTTACAAGATGTAACCGCGCTTGGTGGAGCTGGGGCGGTTACTTCTTTTTTGTATTCAGGCGGCGGATTCTTTGCCAGGATGTCTTGATGTGCCGGACTCCGGCAAGCCAATTGCTCTTTTTAGGTTCAAATCTTACCCCTATTGTAACCCGGCAACAGTTTTTCGGACCATTTTCCCGCCCAACTGTTGAAATTCCCCGGTGAATCTGATAGAATGGTGGGTAAGATATGCGCGGTTAGACTCATCCCCGTTCTTTCGGTGTCCGGGGTCAATCCTGCCGCCGGAAAGGAACATTTTTATGTCCCAACTGCGAAAACTGATTTTTTCCCATGGTCGGGTCCCCGGACTGTTGATGCTCTATCTTCTGCTTCAGCCGGTGGTGGACATTTTGACCTCTGTGGCGGCGCAATCCGGCAGTAGCCTCACCGCAGGTACCGTAATTCGGGCGGTGTATGTGGTGGTGGTCGCCCTTTGGTTGCTGTTTTCCCGCCCCTATGCAGGCAAGCGGTGGGTCTTTCTCGGCACTTGTCTCGCTACCGGGTATCTGGCACTGTATTGTCTCCATAGTCTGCTGACCGGTGGTTTCTCCCTGTGTCTGACCAATGCCGCTGAATCTCTCAAGGTCTTCTATTTCCTCTATACTGCCTTGCTTCTCTATGCCCTCTATCGTCAGCGGCGGTTTGTCATGCCCCTGTGGGCGATTGCCGCATCCGGGGCGGGATACTGTCTGGTCATTGTGATTGCCTTTATCACCGGCAGCAGCTTTATCTCCTATAATGCCGGTTATGGCTACTGTGGCTGGTTCTATTCCGCCAACGATGTCAGCAACATCATCCTGCTCAGCGCCCCCATTATCATCTGCCTGTGTCTGGAGCGGTTGGAGAAGGCAAAGAAATGGTATTCTTTCCTTGCCCTCTCTGTGGTGCTGTTCAGCGTGGTCTTCAGTGCTTGTTTCATCGGCACAAAACTGGTCTATCTGGGCGTATTGGGTTATCTGGTCTGCGCTCTGGTCTGGTATCTGGTGCGGGCGACCTGTTTCCGGGAGCGTTGTCTGCGCCGGGGTCTGGTGGCTATTCTTTGCCTGTGTGCCCTGCTTCTGGCCATTTATCCCATTTCCCCCCTCAATGCCTACATCAACGATGTCTATGTCCCCATGTCCGGCGAAGACCAAGCCGCCATGGAAGCCAGCCAAGCCATTCCCGGTATCGTGGAAGTAGACCGGGCAAAAAAACACGCCGAAATGGAAGCCGCCGCCGAGGGCACATGGCTGGGCGAACAGATCAAGACCCAACCTCTGGTGAAAAAGCTGGACTGGATTCTCAGCCGCAGATTGCTGTCCATTGCCCCCATTTTGCAGGAGTATCTGGATGGAAACACCCTGACCAAACTCATTGGCCTTGGCTATGGGCAGGCTCCACATCACCAGCGGGAGATTGTCCATCTGGTGGAAATGGAGCCTCTGGCGTTGCTGTTGCGGCATGGCATTGTGGGCTTTGCGCTCTATTATCTGCCCTGTCTGGCGATTGCTCTGTGGTGCATTGTCTGCTTCTTCCGCAGACTGAAGTCCCGGCTTGCTGACTTCACCTATTGCACCAATTTGTTCAGCGCACTTACCGCTTTGGCCGCATCGGTCATTGTGGGTCATATTTTGCAGACCCCCTGCGTCAGTCTCTTCGTGGCTATGGTCTACGGGCAGCTCATTGCCCGTACCACAAAACCCAACTAACCCTCGCTCTTGAAAAGAAAGGAACTCGCTTATGAATCTTCGCTCCCGTCTGGCCGCCCGGCTAAATATCTTCCTGGCAGTGTTATTCATCCTTCAGCCGGTGATGGATGTCATCTCCTATTGGCTGGCTGAGTTTTCCGCCCCCGGCGCAATCACCCTGCTGATGCGTATGGGTATATTGGGCATTACCGTCCTGCTGGGCTTCCTCCTCTCCGACAGGAAATGGATTTACTGGCTCACCGCCGGTATCTGCATCTTGTTCTTTGCCGCCCACGCCTGGGCCTGTTCTCAGGTGGGTTATACGGATATTGTGGGCGACTTCACCAACTATATCCGCATCATTCAGATGCCCGTGACCGTCATTTGCCTCATCACCTTCCTGCGGCAAGGCAAGGAGCAGGCATTTACCGGAATGCAAATCGGTCTCACCGGTGCGCTTCTGGTGATTCTGCTGGTGGAAATCCTCAGCGTCCTGACCGGTACTGACCCCCACACCTATTCCGACGGCATCGGCACCATCGGTTGGTTCAACAACACCAATTCCCAGAGTTCCAACCTCTCTGTTCTGGTGCCCATCAGTTTGGCCTGGCAGCTTAGCTGGAAGCGTCGCCGCCCTGTCCTGTTCTGGCTCACTGCCGCAGGCGGTCTGTTTGCCCTGTTCTTCCTGTGCCCCCGTCTGGCTTATCTGGGCATTGCAGCCACCACCGTGGGTCTGTGCATCTCCATTTTGCTGATTCAGCGGAAGGAATGGAAGATTGCCGTGGCTCTGGGCTTGGTCTGCCTGATCTTCCTGGCCATGATTCCCATTTCCCCCATGGGCGAACACATCATTGTCGACAGCGAACACCAGAGTCTCCGGCAGAGTTGGGTGGACAATGAGCTGGGCGAAGAACTGGAAGAAGTCAAGGAAAAGCAGAAGAAAATCAGCGAACTGACCGAGGAAGAATACCGGGAACTGGTGGAAACTCTGACCCCCATCTACGAGCACTATATTGGCGACTTCGTGGAGATTTTCGGTGCGGAAGAAACCATGGTCATGTATAACTTCACCACCGACATCCATGATTTCTCCGCCCTGCGCCCCAAAAAGCTGATGTATGCCGCCCTGCTTATGGATTCCTCTCCCTTGAGTGCCCGGTTCTTCGGTCTGGAGCTGTCCCGCTTCACCATGAAGGGGCAGATTTATGACGTGGAGAACGACTTCCATGGGGTTTATTACCTCTGCGGTGGCGTTGGTCTGGCGCTGTATCTGGCGTTCATTGGCTATTTCATCTATCTGGTCCTCTGGGCACTGACAAAGAACTTCAAGCGGTACTTCACCTATGAGGCCGCAGGCTATGGCATTGCCTTCCTCATGTGTATGGCCCATGTCTATAATACCGCCGGTGTCCTGCGCCGCCCCAATGCCTCCATTTTCCTCTCCGCCATTTTGGCCGCCATTTACTATCTGGTGCGCCTGCGGCAGTATCCGGAGCAGAAGACCCAGGAGCAGGAGAAACTGCCGGAATAATCCTTCAAGGAGAATCTTTATGCGCTTAAGCATTGTCATTCCCGTTTACAATACCGCCGGATATCTGGAGGGCTGTGTCAATTCCATTCTCGCCTGCGACTGCACCGACTGCGAGATCATTCTGGTGGACGATGGCTCTACCGACGGAAAGAGTCCCCAACTCTGTGACCGCATGGCCGCGGAACACCCCCAGCTCATCCGGGTGATTCATCAGGAGAACCGGGGTCTGGGCGGAGCAAGAAATACCGGACTGGAAGAAGCCAAAGGCGAATACCTGTTCTTCCCCGACAGTGACGACAGTGTCACCCCCAATGCCCTCGATGTGATGAAAGCGGCCATAGCATCCACTCATGCCGACATCATTGCCTTTAACTTCTATTCCGACGATGGGGCGGGTCACCTTCGCCCCATGAATGCCAACCACTTCCATAGCCCAACCCCCTTCAGCACCAGCCAGCGGCCGGATTTCCTGCTGTCTCTGCCCACCGCCGTTTGCAGAGTCTGGAAAAGGAGTCTGTTCCTGCGCACCGGTATCCGCTTCCCCAGCCGGGTCTGGTATGAGGACTTGCGGACCTCCATGAAGCTGATGGCGCTGGCAGAGTCGGTCTGCACCCTGAATGAGCCCCTCTATCGCTATCTCCAGCGCCCCGGCTCCATTATGCGCTCCGACAACGTGGCGAGAAACCGGGAGATTCTGGATGCCTTCCAGGATTTGCTCGCCTGGTTCAAAGAAAATAACCGCTTTGACACTTACAAAGATGCCCTGTGCCGGCTGTGTATTGACCATGTGTATATCGCCGCCAGTGTCCGGGTTCTGCGGGTCGATATTCGCCACCCCCTGTTAAAAGAATTCCGGCAATACCTGACTCAGCATTTCCCCAACTACCGGGAGAATCCCTATCTTCATCAGCTCCCCGGTCTGAAGCGGCTGGCTTTCCGGCTGTTGGAGGGCAAGCACTACCGGTTGCTGAATTTGCTGTTCCGGCTCAAGGGCTAAAACCCACACAACCTGTACCTGTGAGGTATCTGCCATGATTCTGAGTGTTGTCATTCCCGTCTATAATACCAGTGCCTATCTGGAGGATTGTGTGAACTCCGTGTTGGCTTGCGACTGTACCGACTGTGAGATCATTCTGGTGGACGATGGCTCGACCGATGGCATCTGCCCTCAGCTCTGTGACCGCATCGCCGCAGAACACCCCCACCTCA
Organism: Oscillospiraceae bacterium; assembly: GCA_015067725.1. Lineage (GTDB taxonomy): Bacteria > Bacillota > Clostridia > Oscillospirales > Oscillospiraceae > Faecousia. The sequence goes on from SVLX01000023.1 coordinate 27,869, forward strand.
TCCGGGTGATTCATCAGGAGAACCGTGGTCTTGGTGGGGCAAGAAATACCGGGCTGGAAGTGGCTGAGGGTGAGTATATCATCTTCCCCGACAGTGACGACACCGTAACCCCAGATGCCCTGACGATAATCAAAAAAGCCATCGATGCCAGCAAAGCCGAAATCATCGCCTATAACTTCCTGGCCCATGACGGCGAAGGCTGGCAGGAGGTCATTAACGCCAATCAGGTCTGCCTCCCCACCCCCTTTCAGGTGAAGGACCATCCGGAGTACCTGCTGTCCATGCCCACCGCAGGCAGCAGAGCATGGAAGCGGAGTCTGTTCCTGCGCACCGGCATCCGTTTTCCCAGCCGGGTCTGGTATGAGGATTTGCGCACCTCGCTGAAGCTGATGGTCATGGCAAAATCCATCTATACCATTGAAGACTGCCTTTATTGTTATTATCTCCGTCCGGGTTCGATTATCCGCTCCGGTAACATCGACCGGAACCGGGAAATCATGGACGCATTTGAGGATTTATTGCCCTGGTTCAAGGCGCAGGGGCTGTATGATACCTATCGGGACAGTTTGTGCAGCGTGTGTATTGAACACGTCTATATCTCAGCCAGTCTCCGGGTGCTCCATGCTGACCTGAGTCATCCCCTGCCTGACGCTTTCCGGGCATATGTGCAGGAGAAATTCCCCGACTACCGGCGCAGACACTACTTGTCCCGACTCACTTTCCGCAGGCGTTGGGTTTTCCGGCTGCTGGAGGGTCGGCATTACCGGCTGTTGGGGTTGCTGTTTCGCCCCGGTCTTTAAGTCCCGCCATCAAAAACCACCTCTCCACCACGGAGAGCGAGAAATGAGGCCTTAACAACGTGAAACTTCCCAAACATCTTCCGCTGGGTCGTCACGGGACATTGATGAAGAATACCGTGATGCTCTATATCCTCACCTTCTCCCAGTTTTTCCTGTCCTTCATCGTCGCCACCTATGAATCCCGGATTCTGGACCCGGTCTGGTTCGGTGTTCTGGGTACTGCCACTGCCATCATGACCTATTTCCAGTTGGTCATTGACTTTGGTTATCTCCTCTCCGGCACGCAGGAAGTGGCGCAGAATCGGGATGAGCCCCAAAAACTGAATCAAATCTATACCTCCGTCACCATGGGCAAACTGCTCCTGACCGCAGTCTCTGCCCTGGCGCTGTTGCTTCTGTGCCGGATAATCCCCACCTGGCAGGATAAGACCGGGCTGTATTTCCTGTTTTTCCTGTCCACTGCCCTCAATTCTCTGCTGCCCAACTTCCTCTACCGGGGCTTGGAGCGGATGGGGGCCATCACGGTGCGCACCGTGGCGATCCGGGTTTTCTTCACCGTGGGCATTTTGCTTCTGCTGAAGGACTCCGGGGACATTTGGATTATCCCGGTACTCAATGCCGTGGGTGCGCTGGTGGCACTCATCATTACCCACATCCATCTGGGCAAGAAGCTGGGTATCCGCTTCGCCCGCCCTGACCTGCGGGAGACTCTCTCCGGCATGAAGCGGTCTGCGGTCTTCTTCTATTCCCGGATTGCCACCACCGTCTATTCTGCCCTGAATACCATCATTCTGGACATTTTCACCGCATCCGGTGCAGTGGTGGGCTACTACAACTGCGCCGACAAGCTCATGACCATGGGCAAAAGTGCCGTCTCCCCCATTTCCGACAGTCTCTACCCCCACATGGTGCGCAACCGGGATTTCCGGCTGGTGCGGAAGGTGTTGCTTCTGCTGGAGCCGGTGATCATCTTGTTCTGTACCGCCGTATTTATCTGGGCAGAGCCGCTGTGTGTGCTGATTTTCGGCGCAGAGTATGGTCCTGCCGCCCCGGTGCTCAGAGCCATGTTGCCGGTGGGTATTGTAATTTTCCCCAGCTATGTTCTGGGTTTCCCCACGCTTTCTGCCATGGGTTTGTCCAAACACGCCAATTATTCCACCATCGTCGGTTCGGCGTTCCACCTGATCCTGCTGGCTGTGCTGTTCCTGACTGACTCGTTGAGTATGGTCACGCTGGCACTCTGCGTCAGTGCCACAGAGACGGTGATTTTGCTGTACCGGATTGTGATTATCCTGAAAAACCGCCACCTGATGAGCAAGGGCGGCGGAGAGGAGGGCTGATATGGGTCTTGCCAAGAAACTGTTTACTGCCGGTTGCTGGGTTTTAAGTCTGGCCTTGCCGGTCAACAAGCGGAAAGTCGTTTTTTCCAGTTACTATGGTCGGGGCTACTCTGACAATCCCAAGGCCATTGCCCAGGCTCTGCTGGAAACCAGACGGAATCTGAAGCTGGTCTGGCTGGTGAAAGACGAAAAAGAAGCCGCCACCCTGCCCAAAGGAATTACCCCCTGCCCATTTGGGTCTGTCCGGAGTATTTTCGCCCTGGCTACCGCAAGAGTCTGGGTAGACAACTGCCGGAAATATGCCCGATTCAAGAAACGGGATCAGTTCTTCCTCCAGACCTGGCATGGTTTCCCCTTAAAGCGGATTGAGAAGGATGCGTTGGAGCATCTTGCCCCGGATTTTGAGCGGGGTGCCATCAAAGACTCCCGGTTTACAGACCTTTTGGTCTCCAACAGCAGTTTTATGACCCGGGTACTGCGTCGCTGTTTCTGGTACGAGGGCGAAATTGGGGAATTCGGCTCGCCCCGCAATGATGTCTTCCTCTGGACCCGGCGGGCAGGTCCGGAGAAAGTGCGCCCTCATTTTGATCTGCCTCAGGATCGGAAACTGGTGCTCTATGCCCCCACCTTCCGGGCTGACCACTCCACCGATGCTTACCGGTTGGAGGCAGAGTCCCTGCTGAAGTCTTGCGCCCAGCGTTTTGGGGGCGAGTGGTCACTGCTGGTGCGTCTGCATCCCAATGTGGCCGCCCGGAGTGAGGCGCTGTTCCCCTATGACGGCCGGCGGATTATCGATGCCACCATGTACCCGGATATGCAGGAGCTGATGCAGGAGTCGGATATGCTCCTGACGGACTATTCCTCCTGTATGTTTGACTTTGCCCTGTCCGGCAAGCCCTGTCTGCGGTTTGCGCTGGATGTGGAAGCCTACAAAGACGACCGGGGCTTCTACTTCACCTCCGAGGAAATTCCCTTCCCGCTGGCGCAGAGCAATGCTGAGCTGTGTAATGCCATCACCCATTTTGATCTGGAGTCTTATCTGTCCAACTGGCATGGTTTTACCTGCGCCCAGGGCTTCCGGGAGGATGGTCATGCCTCCAAGCGATGTGCCCGGTGGATTCTGGATCGGCTGGGCTGAGAACCGCAAAAAGAAACCTGCTAAGGAGTTTAACCATGCGACGTGTGATTACTTACGGTACTTTTGACCTGCTCCATTATGGTCACATCAATCTTCTCCGCCGGGCTAAGGCTCTGGGAGACTATCTGGTGGTGGCGCTGTCCACGGACCGGTTCAACTGGGAGGACAAGGGTAAGAAGTGCTACTTTACCTACGAAGAACGAAAAGCCATGCTGGAGGCCATCCGCTATGTGGATTTGGTGATTCCCGAGGACAATTGGGCACAGAAGCGCGCCGATGTGGAAGAATATAACATCGATGTCTTCGTCATGGGCGACGACTGGGCGGGCAAGTTTGACTTTCTGAGCGAGCAGTGCGAAGTGGTCTACCTGCCCCGCACCCCGGAAATCTCCACCACCAAAATCAAGACAGAGCTCCACAAATAAGCCAAAAACCAACAAACTCCCGACCCTGCGACAAAAAACCGCAGAGCCGGGAGTTTCCTCTTGTTTATGCCATTGTCAACCTCAGAAGATTGCAAATACCCCAGTACCCACCATCATCATAATCACACCGGCAATGGCTACACCCAAAAGCACCGCCGCCACCGTGGACTTAAAGCCCATATCCAGCAGACTGGCCGCCAATGTACCGGTCCATGCCCCGGTACCGGGGACAGGAATGGCCACAAAGAGCATGAGCGCCATAAAAAGCCCCCGTCGGCCCGCCCTCTGCCGCAGTTTCTCGCCGCCACGGTGACCTTTTTGCAGGCACCAGGAGAAAAACTTGCCGATATAAGGCTTATCCGAGCCCCAGACCAGCACCTTCCGGGCAAAGAGGTAAACCAGGGGCACAGGAATCATGTTGCCCAAAATGCAGACAATATAAGCCGGAATCATAGGAAGCTCCAGCGCAGGAGCCATGAGCGCCGCCCCACGCAATTCAATCAGCGGCACCATAGAAACGAAAAACAACAGCAAATATTTCTTCAGCATCATAATACTCCAAAATACAATTCTCGCCCCGGCCACCATTTGGCAGCAGGGGCGAGATTATTTTATCCTGTTCCCGGGGGAAAGTCAAGAGGATGCCGGATATCTTTACGAAATCTTAAGGATTTCTGTATCAATGCCCAGCAGTTCCACCCCATTGTCCCAGCCGATGCGCCGCCGCTCCTCATCAGTCAAAGGAAGACTGCGGAAAATCTCCACTTCTTCCCGTGGGCTGAGCATGGGGAAGTCTGTCCCAAAGAGTACCCGGTCTGTGCCGTAAGCCTGAATCACATCATAGAGAAGCTCTGCGCCAAAAAAGCAATGGACTGAGGACAAATCCACCCACAAATTGGGGTATTTCCCCGCCAGCAATTTGGCGGACTTCATGGGCTCAATCTGGTCAGCCATATGGGCGCCAATGAACCTGGTCTCCGGGAAAAATTCCAATACCGGAATCAGTTGCTCCGGATTGGAGTAGGGAAACCGCCGGTCACCGGTATGGAGCAGGAACGGCAGTCGCCCCCCGGCAGTTGCATAGAGGTTCATGGTCTTGGGCGCATTCAAGGCAAATCCCTGCATATCCGGGTGGAGCTTAATACCCAGTAGTCCCAGAGAGAGAAGATGGTCAATGTCCCCTGCCAAATCTTCACTGTCCGGGTGGAGTGTCCCCAGTGCCAGACAGCGACCGCCGGACAGCTCCACGCACTGGGCCATAAACTGGTTGATGGGGCGCACCTGATAAGGCGCAGTAGCGGCGGTACAGAGAATGGTCAGGTCGATTCCCGCCGCCTGCTGGGTTTCCAGAACGGTTTCCAGCGAGGCGACCATGGGCGGGGCAGGCTTTTCGTAGAATCTGGCCACAGCCTCCGTCCCCCGCACCGCAATGGCATCGGGGAAGACGTGGCAATGGGCATCAAGAATTCTCATGGTCTTACAGCCGCTTCAGGACCTCCAGCAGGAAGTTCCAGGTGCGCTCTACAGAGGCGATGTTCAGCTTCTCCCGGCTGGTGTGGATGTCCTGCATATCGGGGCCGATGGAGACGCAGTCCAGGCCGCCGGGCACCTTGTCGCCCAGAAGTCCGCATTCCAGACCGGCATGGATGGCTTCCACCTTGGGCTCAGCGTTGTACTGGGCACGGTAAGCCTCAATCATCACATCCCGCAGATGGGACTCCTCACGATACTCCCAGGCGGGATATGCGCCCATCTGGCTGAAGACAGCGCCGTGGTTCTCGGCGGTGGTACGCACCAGATTCAGCAGGTCGAACTTCTCCTGATTGACGGAGCTGCGGACAGAGAAGGTCAGCATAATCTCCTCGCCCTCCAGCCGGGCAATGCCCATATTCAGGGAGGTCTGCACCAGACCCTCAATGTGGCTGCTCATGGCCTGAATACCGTTGGGGAGACTGCACAGGAGGCTGATGAAATTCCGGGTGTCTTCCACATTCATGGCCAGACCGCCCATGGCCTCCACTTCCTGCGCCCGGATAACCAGCTCGGGGTCATTGTACATGGCTCTGCCCTCAGCCTGAAGTTCCTGAGCGATGGTGTTCACCGCCGCCAGATCCAGACTCATGGCAACCACATTGGCCCGGCAGGTGCGGGGGATGGCATTGTCCTTGGAGCCGCCGCCGAAGCTGACCAGACACAGGGGCATCTTCTCCTGAATCCGCCGCAGAAGTTCGGCCATGACCTTGTTGGCGTTGGCCCGGTTCTTGTGAATCTCCGCGCCGGAGTGACCGCCCTGCAGACCGTCCACTTCCAGCAACAGACAGGGACCATAGACCGTCTTGCGCTCAGCCTTCAGATTCACATGGGCAGTGGAGCCGCCGGCACAGGAGACGGTGAAGATACCCTCGTCCTCAGAGTCGATGTTGATGAGCATTCTGCCCTTCAGGTCGGACAGGTCAATGCCATTGGCACCCAGAAGGCCAATTTCCTCGTCCACGGTGATGACCAGCTCCACGGGGGGATGGGGGATATCGGTGGCATCCAGCAGAGCCAGACCATAGGCCACGGCAATGCCGTCGTCGCCACCCAGAGTAGTGCCTCTGGCGAAGATGTGGGTCTCGTCATGGGTCAGGTCCAGACCGTCGGTTTCAAAGTTGATGGGGCAGTCCTCATCCTTCTCACAGACCATGTCCATATGGCCCTGAATGATGATGGGGGCGTGGTCTTCATAACCGGCAGTACCGTCTTTCCAGATGATGACATTGTTCAGCTCGTCCTGACGGTAGCGCAGACCGTGGCTCTTGGCAAACTCCACCAGATAGTCACTGATTTGCTTGGTGTTCCGGGAGCCATGGGGAATGGCGCAGATTTCTGCAAAGTAGCGCATAACGCTTGCCGGCTGAAGGTCGGACAGAGGATGATTGTTCATGGGAATACTCTCCTTTTCGGTTTTGTTGTATGGGTCTAGTTTATCATATTTTGGGGGTAATGTCTATGAAAGAATGGAATTATTCTTCTGCATCAGGGGGCAGTTTCCTTCGCAGCCCCATTCATTGCCGTCTCCAGCGCCGCCACCCGTTCCTGCCAAAGCGCCGTATCTCCGTCTGTGACCGCCAATCCCAGCGTCAACAGCCGCCTGCCCATCTCCCGGGAGAAGGGCTCAGCGCCATAGAGATTATAGTGCAGGAAATCAAACCAGTGGGTTTCCCCGTCTGCCTCCGGCCATGTGCCATCGTTGCAGTCGAGCAAGGCGGTATGGGGAATGGTTTTCAGGTCTTCTCGCATAACCGCTTGGACATCGGGCGGGATTCGGGCATAGGCGGGGGCAATGTACAGCACCAGCGCAATGCCCTCATTTTGGCAAAACCGGCTGATTTTCTCCAGATAGCTCAGGTTTTCCCGGTAGGCATCCGTATCGGTTTGGTAGTTGCGCCAGGACGTTTCCCCCTGGGGCTCTGCCTTGTACAGCAGTGTATACCCGGCATAGTCGTCCCGCTCCGGGTGCAGATTCTGCCGCAATTCCTCTGGGGTGATGGAATACACCCGGTCATGGTATTCATAAATGGGCAGAAACAGCCCCAGTTGGGCATCGGATTCCGCCCCATGGATGGTTGCCCCCAGCCGGTTCATGGTCCAGGGCATATACCCGATATTCACCCGGGTGAAGTTCTGATGCTGACCAAAAAACAGACCGTTCAGCTCCACCACAATGGCTTGGGGCGACTGGGTGCGGCAAGCCTCTTTGATATAGTAGTATGTAATGGGCATAGTCTGCTCCGGTCCGGCCATCACATAGCTGCGCAGTCCGGTTTCTTCCCAGATGGCCGCAGGAATCACATCGCAATAGACCAGAGAGCTGCCAAAAAACAGCACATCCAGTGTGTCTTCCTCCTCCTGCAGATAGGAATCCCAGGTACTGCCAAAGTCGGTTCTGGGCGGCATCAGCAGTTGCCCCAATACACTGGTTCCCAGAAGCAGGATGAGGGTTGCCAGAAGAACCGCCAAAATCTTCAGTGTCTTTTTCATGGGTTCCTCCTGTCAGAATTGGAAATAGACAAAGTCCTGGGCATTGAATCCGGGCCCATATGCGCCAAAAATCAGGATTGCGCCCAGCATGGCCAGCGCGCAGAGCCAGAATCTTGCGGTGGTCTGCGGGAGGGTCGTGGTCTTTCCCCGGCAAATCCGGATGTCCTCCCAAAGCATCAGCACCATGGCGGGAATGAGCACCCGGAGCTTTGCCGGACTCAGCAACAACGGCAATACCCCACGCCCATCCCGGAAAATCAGGGCAATGCGCTTGAGAATAAACACCGCCTGCCCCAGATTCTCCGCCCGGAAGAAAATCCAGGCCAAGGTCATCAGTCCAAAGGTCACCAGCCCCTGCCACAGCGCCAGCAGTCTGTTGTCTTCCCGCAGGTGCAGGGCGTGGTGCAGTTTTTTCCGCAGGGGTTGGGTAATTCCGCCCAGAACCTGAAACAGTCCATTGAGCAGACCCCAAATCAGGAAAGTCCAACCTGCGCCATGCCAGATTCCGCTGACGGCAAAGACAATGAGGACATTGACATAACCCCGCCACTTTCCCTTGCGGTTGCCGCCCAGCGGGAAGTACAGATAGTCCCGAAACCAGGAAGTCAGGGAGATATGCCACTTCTTCCAGAAGGTTTTTACGGTGCGGGACAGGTAGGGGGCGAGGAAGTTCTCACGAAGTCGTATGCCCAACATATTGGCGCAACCAATGGCCATATCGGAATAGGCCGAGAAATCCACATAGATATACAGGCTGTATGCCACCGCCGTCAGGATCCAGATTCCGCCCCCATAGGTCTCCGGGGCGGCATAGACCGTATCCACGGCACTGCCCAGCATGGCGGCAACAATCAGCTTCTTCGCCGCACCCTTGAGAAACCGCCACAAACCGGTCTTCCACAGGAGAGAATCAAAGGTTCTGGGGGTCTTGAGTTGGGGCAACAGGTCGTCCGCCCGGTTGATTGGGCCGGAGAGCAGAGAGGGAAAGAAGGAAGCGAAGGCAAAGAAATGAAGCACATTCTCCTCCGCCTGGTACTTCCCCCGGTAGACATCAAAGCCATACCCCAGCAGGGAGAAGGTATAAAAGGACAGTCCCAACGGCTGAGCCATGCCCATACCCCCACCGGTAAAGAGCCCGGCAAAGAATCCGGCATACTTAAACCAGCACAACAGCCCCAGACACCACAGAACATTGAGCCCCATCCACAGCCGCCGGCAGTTCCCCCGCGCCATCGCCAGCGCACAGAGCCAGGTCACCAGGGTACTCAAGAACAGATACAGTCCCATCTCTGGGGCATACCAGAGATAAAATACATAGTTAGCCGCCAGCAAAAGCACCGTCTGCCCCCGCTTGGGGGAGAAATAGTACAAGAACTGCACCAGGCCAAAAAAGATCAGAAACAGTAAGGTTAAAAAGTTCATGGCTTTGTCTCCGCAATGCCTCAGAAGCTCTGCCCGGAATTCTCGTCAAAGTGCCGGTTGAGCTGTTGGGTGAATTCCATGGCGGCATTATAGCCCATTTTCTTCTGTCGGTTATTCATGGCAGCAGCTTCCAGAATCACCGCCAGATTCCGTCCGGGGGTGATGGGAATGGTAATCTGGGGCACTTTTACCCCCAGAATGTCCACAAACTGCTCATCCAGACCCAACCGGTCATAAATTTCGTGGTTGCTCCAGTGAACGATGTTAATCACCAAATCAATCACATTCTCCGCCTTAATTGCGCCCATACCAAAGAGCTTGGCCACATTGATGACACCGATACCCCGGAGCTCGATATAGTTACGAATCAGCTTGGGGGCAGTCCCCATCAGACTCTTGGCATCAATCTTCTTGATTTCCACTGCATCATCAGCAATAAGCCGGTGTCCCCGCTTAATCAGCTCCACCGCCGCCTCGCTCTTGCCAATGCCGCTCTCGCCCACCAGCAAAAGGCCCTCGCCATACACATCCACCAGAACACCATGCCGGGTAATCCGGGGAGCAAGAGCGCTCTTGAGGTACGCAATGAGACTGGAGACGATATAAGAAGTCGCCTCCTGACAACGCAGGACGGTAATGTCGTGTTTTCTTGCCATAGACAGGCAGGACTCATCGGGTTGGATATTCCGGGCAATAATCAGGGCGGGAATCTTGAAGCTAAAGAGCCGGTCAAAAATGTCCGTCCGCTGGCGTTCAGACATTCTCCTGAGATAACTCATCTCCACCGTACCCAAAACCTGCAACCGCATAGGTTCAAAATGGTCAAAATATCCGGCGAGCTGCAGTCCCGGCCGGGACACGTCCTCAACGGTGACCCGGATGGACTCAAAATCCGTGGAGCGGTGAGCGATGGACAATTGGAACTCCTCCGCCAAACGGGGCAGAGGAACATTATAGGTATCAATCATGGCAAAAGCACCTCAATTATCATGTTCTACATGGTCAATACCCATTATACCGAAAAGCGACGGCAGTTGCAACCGGGATTCGGAAAAAACAAGAAAAATATTTCGGGAAATTTGATTTTTCCACTTGCTTTTTCGCGCCGAATCTGGTATTATATTAGCCGTGTCCGTCTGGACTTTTCAGGCGATTTTTTCATGGATTGGAGGTGCAGCTAATGGCCAAGTGCGATGTTTGCGGCAAGGGCGTTACTTTCGGCATCAAGGTTTCCCATTCCCACAGACGTTCCAACAGAATGTGGAAGCCCAATGTTAAGCGCGTCAAGGCGATCGTGGACGGTACTCCCCGCCATGTGTACGTCTGTACCAGATGTCTCCGCTCCAACAAGGTTGAGCGCGCCATCTGAGATTGTACAATAAATTACGGTATCACAATCTGTGGTACCGTTTTTTATTTTGCCTTTTGGGGGACAAATGCGGCAGTTTGGGGCGCATTTGTCTTCTTACCGGGCAGGCTGGAGACAGAATGAATGGGCGGTTGCTCCGCTTTCCTGTAAAACGGGATTATGGTATTGACTCCATCCGGCCGGGGTCAGTCAGCACCCCCCGGCATTGCTTTTGCATATTCAACGCTCTATGACAGAAAAGAATCCCCACCCAAGTAGATGAGGACTCCTGGTTTATCTGCGGGCAGTGAAAAAGATTGTTTCTGTTTTCGTGTACGGATCAGAACGCTTGCGGTGTTTGGCAAAACCGTTTGCCTGCGCTTGCGGCGAGATCGTTTTCTTCATAAAGTGCTGCACTTAAAGTTCACACCTCAAGTGCGATCAAAACCACCCACTCGCCGTTGAATCGAATTCCACACCGCAGGCATATATCATCGCACATTAGTGTAGCATCCTATCGGAGGCATATTACCCTTCCGACAGGAACGGGTATCATCGAAAAAAGCCACCTTTGTCAGTAGACAAAAGTAGCTCATTTCATGCGAAAGACGGGCAATAAGGTGCGTAAACAGGGGTAAAAGCGAAGAAAAGGTGGGCAGGTCTACTGTTCGACTTATTGGAATTTGTTTTACATCAGAGGCCGAATAGCACCATTCCAAGAACGCCCGAAATCACAACGAGCAGAATGGAGGAAAACTCTTTCTTCTTAAAGCGTTTCCACACAAGCGGAACAGCGATAAC
>SVLX01000024.1 GCA_015067725.1 Oscillospiraceae bacterium
AGATTCGCCGGGGGGTTGGTGGTTGCGGAAAGGTTCTGCCGCTGGGCGCGTCAAGGATGCCGCGCGCTACGGTTGGTGCAGGTTTGGCGGTGGGTTGCAGATTCGCCGGAGGGTTGGTGGTTGCGGAAAGGTTCTGCCGCCGGGCGCGTCAAGGATGCTGCGCGCTACGGTTGGTGCAGGTTTGGCGGTGGGTTGCGGATTCGCCGGAGGGTTGGTGGTTGCGGGGGGATAGGGACGTCGAGGGCGCCGTCCCCTACGGAATGGGTTGGTTCTATATTTGTATGAAGAAACCATGACCCCGACAAAATCACTTCCCCGAAGGGGAAATTTCACCCCGAAGGGATTTCACAGCGAAGCGATTTCACAGCCGGAGGCTATTTCACTGCGAGCGTAAGCGAGCCTAGCCCTGCCCTCTGCGTGCCCCGACCACGTCCCGGATGTTCAGCAGCTTGGTCACGACCAGATTCAATTCCTGAATGTTTTTAACATCAAATGTGATGGTGAAGGAACTGTGACCGCCGGGCATATCTCTGCCGGAGAGCTCCTTGACCCGGACACGGACAGAAGTCAGCACCGTGGCAACGTCCATCAGAAGGCCGCTGCGGGTGATGCAATCCAGCTCCACAGTGGTGGTGAAGGGCTGGTCATCCTCCTGTGCCCAGTGTACCGGCACCCAGCGGGAGGCATATTTGGGGTCAGCGCGATTCTGCGCATTGGGGCAGTCCTGCCGGTGGACAGAGACGCCATAGCCCTTGGTGATGAAACCCACAATGCTGTCGCCGGGGACAGGGGTACAGCACCGGGCAAATTTGATCATGCAGGAGTCAATATCCTCCACAATAACACCATTAACGCTGTGCCGGTTGAGGGTGGTGGATGGCGCGGCCCGCAGGGGACTGCCATCTCTGCCGCCGGCGGTGGGGTTTTGAATGCCCCGGGTGTAGCGCAGAAGATCGTCCCGGATGCGCCCAACCGCTTTGGTGGAGGTCAGACCGCCATAACCAATGGCGGCATACATATCGTCAAGGCACTCAAAACTCAGCTTCTTAAGCAGCATGGGCAGCAACTCATCGTCGTGGAGAATGGCGGGGTTGAAGCCGGACCGGCGGAGCTCAGCATCAAAGCTGGTCTTGCCGTGAATGACATTCTCTTCGCGCCGCTCTTTCTTGAACCACTGCTTGATTTTGGTGCGGGCTTGATTGCTCTTACAGATAGACAGCCAGTCCCGGCTGGGGCCCTTGGCTGAGCGGGAGGTGAGAATCTCCACGATATCGCCATTGTGGAGAACGGTATCAAAATTGGCGATGCGGTTGTTGATTTTGGCGCCCACCATGGCATTGCCCACACCGGAATGGATGGCATAGGCGAAGTCAATGGGGGTGGACCCGGCGGGCAGGTTAATCACATTGCCTCTGGGGGTGAAGACGAAGACCTCATCATTGAACATATCGATCTTCAGTGACTGAACATAGTCCTCGGCATCAGTGTCCTGCTGGCTTTCCAACAGTCGCCGTACCCACTCGAAGCTCTTTTCGTCACCATCGCCGTCCCCGCCCTGCTTGTATTTCCAGTGAGCGGCAATGCCGTATTCCGCGGTTTGGTGCATATCCCAGGTGCGGATCTGCACCTCAAAGGGGATACCTTCTGTACCGATGACCGTGGTGTGCAGGCTCTGGTACATATTGGGTTTGGGGGTAGAGATATAGTCCTTAAACCGACCGGGCACCAGATGGAACAAATCGTGGACATGACCCAGCACATTATAGCAGTCGGGAATGGAATCCACAATGACCCGGAAGGCATAGAGGTCATAGAGCTCGTCCAGGGTTTTGTTTTGATCCCGCATCTTGCGGTAGATGGAATAGACGTGCTTTACCCGGCCGTAAATCGAGCCGTGGATGCCCACAGCGGACAGACGGGTGGTGATTTTGGTCTGAATGGAGCGCATGAAGGCGGTGGATTCTTCGTCATGTTCTTCCAGATAGGCCATGATTTTGTTATAGCCTTCGGGATCAAGATACCGCAAACTGGTGTCTTCCAGTTCCCATTTGATCTTCTGCATACCCAGACGGTGAGCAAGGGGCGCATAGATGTCCATGGTCTCCATGGATTTGGAAATCTGCTTCTTGGGGGTTTGGTACTGCATGGTGCGGGTATTGTGCAACCGGTCAGCAATTTTAATGAGGATGACCCGGATGTCCTTGCTCATGGCCATGAACATTTTCCGCAGGTTTTCCATTTGCTGCTCCTCTAAAGTGGAATACTCCACTCTGGTCAGCTTGGTAACACCTTCCACCAACTCAGCCACCACAAGGCCGAATTCTTTGGCAATCTCGTCAAAGGTGGAGGACGTGTCTTCGATGCAGTCATGGAGGATGGCGGCGAGAATGGCATCGGTATCCAGACCGATTTCCGCTACAATTTCCGCCACGGCAAGGGGGTGGATGATATATGGCGAGCCGTCCTTCCGCTTCTGGTCCTGATGCTGGTCGGCGGCATAGCGGACCGCTTTCTCAATGAGGGCTATGTCCGCACCGGGCATATACTTGTTCAGTGCCTTCAGCATGGAGTCATAATGATCTTCAAATGTTTCCATTACAGGTCAGCTCCTTTCAATCGCAGCAGAAGCCGCATGGTGTCGCATTGGGTTAAGTCCGCCTTTTGAGAGACGGGAATCAGGGTAATATAGAGCTGGTGGTGATTCCGTTCGGCTTCCACCAGTCCGGCTTCCCGGAAAATATCCAGGCAAGTCAGCATTTGAGACAGCCCCAGAGGCCGCCCGGTGTGGCGGACAATCTTCCGGCACAGGCAGATGGGCTCTTCGTGGAGCATTCCCTGGGCGCTGGTGCTGAGATATCGCCATACATCCCCCAGCATTTGCCGGGAGGGCAGGAGCAAGGCCGCCTCCGCGGGAGTCAGCTCGCTCTTTTTCAGCCTGCGGTAGGCAGAGATGTCCACATCACAGGGGCAGGAGCAACTGGGGCGGATGTCTACCAGATTGACCTGCACGGAGCGGTTGCCTTTGAATTCGTTGATTTGCAGGGTGCAGGCCAAATCCACCACATCGCCCTCCCGGACAGAGAGCGTCCCGGCGGTGGCGCAGAAGCAAATGGCGCTCACGGCCTGGTTTCCTCCATGGAGTTTTAAGCGCAGATGGCGGCCATTGCCCACGGGAATCAGCCGGTCAATGGTCAACCTCTCCAGCAAAAACACGGGTTTGGGGCAACCGGGACCGCAGGGCTCCAGTGTTTCCAGCCCCGCCACATTGCTAAAGGTCAGCAACTCCGGCGCAACTACGCAGTCAATGTCCAGCGTGGTGCCGGGCGTGGAATCCTGATAGTATTCTCTGGCCCGGAGACAGACCCGGTGACGGAATTCGTCGATATTGGTTTCGGAAATGGTGAATCCGGCGGCCAGTTCGTGTCCGCCATAAGTCTCCAGCAGGGGCGCAAACTCCTGCAGAGCGGCGAAGAGGTTAAATCCGCCATAGGAGCGGGAGCTGGCCTTGCCCTTTTCTCCGTCAAGACAGATGAGGAAGGTGGGGCAGCAGTACTCCTCAGCCATGCGGGAGGCCACAATGCCCACCACACCCTGATGCCACTGGGGGCTGGCCAAAACGATGGCCTCAGGGGACTGCTGAGCAGAAAGCATAGAGACCGCCTGACCATAGATATCCGTCTCCACTGCCTGCCGCTGACGGTTCAGCAGGCAAAGGGATTTGGCGGCTTCTGCACCCTTCACCGGGTTTTTGGTGAGGAACAGCTCCAAAGCCAGCTCAATGCGGCCCATACGGCCGGCGGCATTGATCCGGGGGGCAAGGACATAGCCAATGGAGGCGGCAGAGAGATTGGCGGGGTCACAACCGGCTTCCGCCATGAGACTCTTAAGTCCGGGGCGAGTGGTTCGCTGCAGGGACTTCAACCCCCGGGTCACAAAGATTCGGTTTTCTCCCACCAGGGGCATAACATCGGCTACTGTACCCAGGCAGACCATATCGGAATACCGGGCCAGGATACGTTCCTGATTGCCTTCCAGCGCAGAAGCCAGCTTGAAGGCCACGCCGACACCGGAGAGGTTGTGGTGGGGGTAGGAGCAGTCTTTCCGGTGGGGGTCAACCACAGCCGCCGCCTGAGGAAGTTCGTCTTTGCACTCATGGTGGTCGGTGATGACCAAATCCATGCCCAATTCCCGGCAGAGACGAGCCTCCCGGATGGCGGTAATGCCGCAGTCCACGGTGATGATCAGCTTCACCCCCTGTCGGGCAAGTTGCTCCAGACCGATAGGGTTGAGACCATAACCTTCTTCCAGCCGTCCGGGGATATAGGGGGTACATTTTGCCCCCCGACTGCGCAGATAGTCGGTCAGCAGGCAGGTGGCGGTGATGCCGTCCACGTCATAGTCGCCAAAGATGGCAATGTGTTCATTTCGCTCCAGAGCCAGAGCCACCCGCATGGCGGCCTTGTCCATGTCCCGCATTAAGAATGGGGCAGGCAACGGGTCAGGCGACCGGAGGAATCCACCGGCTTTATCCGGTGTATCCAGCCCCCGGGCAGCCAGTACCACCGCGGCCAACGGACCATAACCGGCAGACATCAGCCGGTCAACCGCCAGCGGCTCAGCCTGAGCGATCTTCCAGGTTCCATACTTCAAGGTAATACACTTCCATTATCTTTTTCTTTTCTAACCATTATACCAAATCTTTTTCCCAAGCACAATAGAAACATTCTCTTTTTTGTTGCACAAAGACAGAAAACATGATATGATAGACAAAAGAGAAGAATGCCATATTGGGCGCTTGAGAAGAAAATGCTTAAAAGGATGATGGGAAATGTACGAACTGATTAACGAGAAGACACTCCGTGAATACGAAGAATTTATTGCCGCTCACCCTCAGGGCCACTTTGCCCAGTCCAGTCTCTGGGGCAAGCAGAAGTCTGCCTGGGTTTGGCGGGCTGTGGCTGTCCGGAATGAACAGGGGAAAATTAAGGGCGCGCTGGCTCTCTTGATTCGGAAGATGCCGGTTTTTGGGGCGGCCATGCTCTATGCCTGCCGTGGTCCGGTCTGCGATCTGGACGACCGGGAGACCCTGGCGGAGCTGGTGCAGGGGGCGAAGGCTCTGGCGAAGGAATACCGGGGCTATGTAATTAAAATTGACCCCGATGTGTCCTGCGAGAATGTGGCATTCCGGGAATTGCTGGAATCTCTGGGTTTCCGGGTCATGCAGGAGGGCAAGAATTTTGAGGGCATTCAGCCTAAGTTTGTCTTCCGGCTGGATGTGGCGGGCAAAACCGAGGAGGAGATGATGGCCTCCTTCACCCAGAAGCACCGCTATAATATCCGTCTGGCGGTGAAGAAGGGGGTAGAGGTCCGGCTTTGTGGGCAGGAGATGGTGGAAGACTTTACCAGAATCATGGTGGAGACCGGTATGCGGGACAATTTCGTCACCCGGGATGCAAGGTATTTCTCCAACATCCTGAAGAATCTGGGGGAACACGCCCGGCTGTATATGGCGTTCTATGAAGGACAGCCCATTGCCGGTACGCTGGCCATTTGGTTTGGGGACAAGGTCTGGTATCTCTATGGGGCATCCTCCAACAGCCACCGGAATCTGATGCCCAATTATCTGCTGCAGTGGAACATGATTCAGTGGGCGCTGGAGAAGAAGTGCCGGATTTATGACTTCCGGGGTGTCTCCGGCGACCTGAGCCAAGATAATCCCCTCTATGGTCTTTATAAGTTTAAGAAAGGTTTCAACGGCGAATTCACGGAGTTTGTGGGCGAGTTTGACCTGATTCTCAGCAAGCCCATGTATGTGATGATCGATAAGGCGCAGAAGTTCTATCAGCATCTGAGTCTCCTGCGGTACAAGCTGAAAAACCGGGACAAAGCTCCCGATGCTGAGCGCAAGGACTGATTTGCGGAGAAAGGATGGGATGGCACATGATGGGCATGAATAGTTTCGGCTTTGGCTTCAGTGGCTTTGGTGTGATTTTCGGGCTGGTTTTTCTGGTGTTTATTGGGGTGTTTGTCTTCATTCTGGTCAAGAGCATTGGACAGTGGAACAAGAACAACAATAGCCCGGTGCTGACCGTGGAGGCGACGGTGGTGACCAAGCGTACCAGCTACCACCACAGCGCCGGAGAACATTCCATGGGGCATACCACCTACTATACCACCTTTCAGGTGGAGAGCGGCGACCGGATGGAGTTTGCCATTCCCCACAATGAATTCGGCTATCTGGTGGAGGGCGACAAGGGAAGACTCACCTTCCAGGGCACCAGATTCAAGGGCTTCCAGCGGCAGTGAGCGGAGCGCCTGAGAAAAATCCATAGATTCCCATGGGGTTGGATGTATGGTCCGGCCCCATGTTTCTCTATACCATAAATCATACGCCCACCTTCACCATGACCGGGAAGGTGGGCGCAGTTGCGGTGATGTGGTTTCCGTGGGCTTAACCCTGCCGCTTTTTCCGGATCAGCAAAGCCGCCACGATTGCGCCAACGAAGCAAATGACCCCGATTCCCACCGGCAAAAGCCAGGTGAGGGGATTCTTCTTTTCTGCCGGCTTCTGGGGCTGGGTGGGGGCGGTACTTTCCGTGGGCTTTGTGGGGTCGGTGGCTTCTTCCGTGCCGGGGGCAGTGCTTTCGGTGGCGCCCTCTTCGTCGTAGCCACAGAGGGTGCATTTTCTGTTCTTCAGGTCATGCTCCTGCCGGGTTTCTGCTATGGACTCATGGCAGATGGCGCATTGTTTCCAGTGCTCCTGCTGGTCACAGCTCCATTCGGTGGATTCGGTATGCCCGGTGGCGGGGATGGTCAGCGTCGTTACGTCGGTGATGGCAGTCTTCCCGGCTTCGTCGGCAAACAATCCGCCACAGCCACTGCAGGTATAGTGGAGCATAACGCCGTCTTTCAGGCAGGTGGCGGGGACTTCCTCAACCCTGGTCAGTTTATGGGTATGGTTTAAGGCGGGGGCGAGGATGTAGCCGCAGACGGTGCATTTCTGGGGGGAGGATTCTGTGGCGGCGGCACCGGGAATGTGAGCTTCCGGGGTGCAGTGGGCACCGCAGAGCTTGCACAGGTGGGCATGGTACAGGTTTGCGCAGGCGGTCCATTTGCTCTCCGGGATGTGGTCCTCATTTTCCGGCAGATAGGCATAGCCACAGATTTCACAAGTGCCTTTCTCTACGCAGGTGGCTTTGCCGCCTTTATGGTCCTCCACATCCAGCATCTCGCCGCAATCGGTGCAATACCGGTAGTGCTCAGCCACGTTATACCGCCAGTCGCCGGGGGTATGGGTATGCACGGGCGTATTGCCGGTGGCGGGGAAGTCATAGAGAACACTGAGGAAGGTGTCATAATCCAGAGAAGCCTTCGCCCGGCTGCCATTCACCGTAACCTTGGCGCTGGGGGCGATGCGGTAACCTTCCTCCGGGAGAACCAGACAGTTGAGGGTATAGGCGGTGTTGCTCAGGTAGGTCTGTCCGGATTCGGGAGGAATCTCCAGACCGCTGTCGGTTTCCCACCAGCAGATGCCGTTTTTCATGTTGGGATTGGTTTCGCCGCTGAAGTAGACATTGCCCAGGTGGTAGGTACCGGTGCGGACCTGCTCATAATAGGGCAGTTCTCCAGCCACCGGGGCGGGAATTACCAGCTCCACGGACTCAATCCAGCCCTTCTCCGGGACGTAGGAAAAATAGTAAGTCAGGGTGACCATGGCCCAGGCTTTGTATTCATAGGCTTTTTCCGGCGTCACGGAGAATCCGTTGACGGTGGCGGAAATGCTGGGGGTATTGTCGTTGTCGGCCTTAAACACATAGCCGTCATCGGCCTGCACCCAAATGGTTGCCGCATACTGGTGCCCTGCCTGGATTTTATCGCCGGACTCCAAATAACGGTCTTCTTCCAAATCCTTCCAGTCAATGGCATAGACGCCGTAGCCAACGCCGCTCCATGTGGCGGTGCCGGGCGGGTTGCCGCCGGCCTCCGGGTAATCCAGAGTCAGGGATACGGTGTCGATGGTGGTGCTTGCCCTGCCGTGAATGGGGAGCAGACACAACAGAAGGGCACAGCACAAAATTGCCGCAATCAGTCGTTTCATCATGATGGCTTATCCTTTCTTATTCCGCAATAACGTGGTGGTAACAATGGCAATGCCGAAGCAAATGAGCCCCAGCATCACACCAATTGCCCAGCCGGGTGCGCTGTCTGTACCAATCTCATCGGACTCGGTGGCAGGGGTTGTGGGCGCAGGCTGAGTGGGTGCGCTCTCCGGGGGCGTCGTCTCGGGGACAGTGCCGCCAATATAGCCGCAAATGGCGCAGATGTTGCCGCCCAACTCATGGAAACGAAGGGTTTCCGGGATGGGCTGTTGGCAGTATTGGCAGAGTTTCCAGTGCTGCAAACCATCGTAAGACCAGCCCGACGATTCCTGATGGGACAACATGGGGATCAGGACACTGCCGGTGAGCACCTCGTTGCCATTCTTATCGGCAAACAGATTCTCGCAGCCGTTGCAGACATAGTAGGTTTGGTTACCTGGGGTGGTGCAAGTGGGGACTTTCGTTTCCACCTTGGTCAGCCGGTGGACATGATTCTTTGCCGGGGTGAGGATATAGCCGCAGTCGGTGCAGACCTGAGGGTTGTCTTCCGTAGCGGCCGGGCCGGGAATGTGGGGGGACAAGTCGCTGTGGGTTTTGCAGTCGGCGCAGATTTGGGCGTGGCCCTGTGCGTCTTTGTAGTCCCAGCCGGTACTCCAGCGGTGGCCTGCATCGGTTTTGCCGTAAGTGGCGTTACAGACGGTGCAGACTGCCATTTGGAGGCAACTGGCTGTGCCACCGGTGTGGGGGGCATTGGTGCCGGGGAGTACCTGATTGCACCGGGTGCATTTTTTATAGTGGTGGGTGCCGTTGCCGCTCCAGCCACCTTCTGCGTGACCCAGTGCCGGAATCGCACCCCAGAAGCGGAGGTCTACCGGTTGGGTTGCCGCCGCATCCTGATAATCCTGACCGCAGGCGCAGTGGTAATGGGCTTCTCGTCCGGCTTCGGTGCAGGTGGGGGCAGTGCCGCTGACATAGACCGGTGCGCAGATATGTTCCGGGGCTTTTTTGGCATAGAAGGTATAGCGCAGTTCAATGACCTGCTCCGGGTCCTGCTCATAGGCCCGGACAAAGAAGGGAGGAAGATTGCCGTTGATAGAGCCGGTCAGCTTGGGATTACCGGAGGCATCCACCTGAAATTTGTACCCCTCAGCGGCGGCAAGCCAAATGGAGAGGGTATAGCCCCGGTTTTCGGTGAAGGTATCGCCCGGGGACAGGAATTCTCCGGTCTGCTCATCCAGCCAGGTAATGGGGTCGGTGTGGTAGAGCGTACAGCCGGGGGTCAGAAGTTCACAGAAGAACGCGGGAGATTCTCCATCCAGCGGTTGAGGAATGGTCAAATCCACGGTTTTGATGATCGGGTCATAGCCTGGCGTCTGCACACTGAGTAAATCGGCACCCACATAGCCCACAAAGCCACCATAGTACACCTGATAGTAACTGCCGTCCTTACCCAAAATCTCCACCTCTGTCCCCTTGGAAATGGAGGACAGCTTCTGGGATTCGTTGTAGGCATAGCGCAGGAGAGAGCAGTCGGTTTTGGCGGTGGCGGTGCTGAGTACGGTGGGCTTGCTGGTGGTGATCTGGATGGTCTTGGTGTCCAAATCGCCCAAATCATAATTTCCGATGGTCACATGGAGTTTAAGCTCCATGGTCACGGCGTTTTTGCCGATGGTGTAGGGGATATAGGTGGTATTGTCGCCTACCTTGGTGGTGTGGCCGTTCTCCGTGATGTGAATCTCCCGGGTCAACTTGACCTCGGAGTTGGTTAAGATGGCTTTGCGCTCCACCGGGGGACTGCCCACCAGAATGTCCAGCTTGCTTCCGGCATAGGCATAGGCGGTATAGTTGATGTAATCGCTGGTCTGGAAACCGGTGACATTGGTCAGTGTTGGCTCATACAGCTCGTAGCCCCACTCCTCCAGATTGGGCATCAAATGGGAGGTGGGATAGATATCCGCGAAGATGTCCGGGGAAAACAGGGTCGTTCCCTCGGCATCGGTGACGACACAGTGAAAAGGAATCACATTCCAGTCGCTGTATTCTCCGGTTACGGTATGAATTTGCAGGTGATTGGTGGTCGTGCCGGTGTAGTTGCCGCCTTCATCCAAGTCATACCAATGCCCGTCGCCAATGCCCACATCCACCTGCCATTGGTAGGTGAAGGGGGGAACGCCGCCTTTTTCGGTAAAGACATACATATCAATGATGCCACCGGCATAGACATCCTCAGTATAATAGGTAATCTGAAAACTGGCGGCAGAGGTGAGCACGGACATCAGCCCAAGGAAAAGGACTGCGCACAGCAGGATAGAGATTGCTCGTTTCATGGTTTGCCTCCTTCGTTGAGTTGCTGTTCCGGTGTTGTGCAAAATATGGGGTTGCTGTGACGAAGTTATGCCCAGGGATTCTGGGACTTGGGCTGGCGAATCCCCACCAGAAGGAACTGATCCCACAGGCACCATGTTCCTTCGCTGGTCTGCCGCAGGACGATTTCCCGGGGGCTGTCTGCGCCGCCGCTGCGGATATGGAGCTTCTTATAGCCGGGATTGGCATCGGCATAAGGGCCGGCGGTAATGGTCAGGGTAAAGGGACGGTTGGGGGTATAGTCGTTCTCCGGCACAGCCCCGGCAAAATAGGAGAAGGGGACATGATGACCATCCCGGAAGCGGTCATTGAGGAAAGAAATATCGAAAGGAGACAGGGGACGGGGACCACGGAGCCAGTTCAGCATCTCCGTGCCGATGGTTTTGTCTGCCGGGTAGACACACAGGGCGCATACGGTCAGAGCCGCCGCCTGATAGGGTGTCTGTCTGGCGGCTTCGGGGAGGGCCTGCATTTGGGCGAGGCTTTCCGGCAGGGCGGTGAAGGTAAAGGTCTGGGTGGAGTCTCCGGCATTGTTGTTCAAACGGTCAAAAATGGACATAAATAATCCTCCTGTTCTTTGCATGGCCTTCTTGGGCTGACCTCCGGGATTGGGGGAGGGGAAAACGGACAATTCCGATTTTTATTTTAGCTGATTAACTGATAAATGTCCCCACACCGGCGGCGTAAAATCGGTGTGGGAACGGGGTTTTTCCGGAAAAAGTGTGGGAAAAGTGTGGGGCAACCGAAAAAAGGAAGGGCTACAGGCGAAAAAACCTTCCGCTAACCCGGATGGGTCAACGGAAGGCGAAAACGTTTCGTTCAGATTTGGGGTGGGGTATGCAGTGGCGTTACGGCATAGCCATCTTCCCGGTTTCCCCGAAGCGCAATGTGGAAGCACACCTGGGGGATGGTGGAAGCGAGGAAGTCTGAACCGCTTCCCGAAAAGACCAGCCTGTGGTCGTGGAGGGTCACCAGTTGGTCGGCGCACAGGAGCGCCTCCGGCAAATCGTGCATCACCACCAGAAAGGTCTTCCCGGTTTCCCTGCGGACGGTATCCATCAGCTCCAGAAACTGAAACCGGCTCGCAGAATCCAAATGGGCGGTGGGCTCGTCCAGAATCACCAGCGGGGTATCCTGTGCCAGGGTCATGGCAAAGAAGGCTTTCTTCCGCTCACCGCCGGAGAGAGTATCGACGAAATTATCCTCAAACTGCCCCATACCGGTGACCGACAGCGCCCAGTCGACTTTTTCTTTGTCGTTTGGGGTCAGCTTTCCATTCAGGGGGAGGAAAGGCGTTCGACCAAAGGAAACCAATTCCCGCACCTGCACATGGGGGGCGGGCAACTCCTGGGGCAGACACGCCATATTCCGGGCACGGTCTATGGGGGAGAGGGCACGCACATTCTGGCCACCCAGAAGGATTTCTCCGGTATAGTCCCGCTTTTCTCCCATGAGACAGGAAATCAGGGTGGATTTGCCTGCGCCGTTGCGCCCGGTGAGGGCGGTAATACTGCCTGAGGGAACGGAGAAAGAGACATCCTCCACAATGGGCTTCTTCCGGTAGGCGGCAGAGATATGACGGATGGTCAGATTCACAGGCGATTCCCCCTTTTTAACAGCAGGACGAAGAAGAAGGGCGCACCCACAAATGCCGTGATGATGCCGGCAGGAATCTCCGAGGGGGCAAAAAGTACCCGCCCCAGTAAGTCCGCCAGAATCACCAGCGTGGCACCCAGCAGACAGGACACCGGCAAAAGCCGCCGCAAAGCACTGCCCGAAACCAGTCGCCGGACCATATGGGGCACCATCAGTCCCACAAAACCGAGAAGTCCGGCAAAGGAGACCGAAGCGGCAGCGGAAGCACTGGCCAAAGCCAAAGCCATCGTGCGCAGTGGCCTCACCCGCACCCCCAAAGACCGGGCCATGGCATCCCCCAGACACAGCAAATCCAGCCGACCGGACAAAATACCCGAGAGCAATAGCACCAGAAAGAGAATTGCCGCCGGGAGCATCAGGGCATCCAGAGTCACGCCGCTGAAGCCACCAATGGAGAAATAATTGTAGCTGAGAGAAAGTTCCGGATACAGCAGTTTCAGCAGACTGATTCCCGCACTCAACAAAGCGGAGACTGCCACACCGGACAGGACAATGGTAATCCGGCTGCCGCCGGCCCGGTTTGCCACCAGCACAATTACCATGGTGGTCAAAAATGCCCCAAAGAAGGAAAAAAGCGGCAACAAAGCATAGGCCATGGGCGCAAGACACAGCCCCAAAACCGTGGCAAAGCCAGCTCCGGCATTGACCCCGATGACATTTGGCCCGGCCAAAGGATTGTCGGTGGCGGTTTGGAGCAGGACGCCGCTGACGGAAAAGCCCACCCCGGCCAGAATACAGGCCAAAACATGGGGCACACGCACCAGCCACAGAATCCGGGCAGTGGGGCTGTCAGGCTCATGCCGGAAAAGTCCGGAGAAAACCTGAGAAAGACTGAGACCGGCACTGCCATAGCGCAGACCCAACAGGGCGGCGAGTAAAGTGAGCATAGCCAGCAGACCCACCAAAAGCCCAAAGGGAAGATGTCGTTTACCCATGGGCCTTCAACTCCGGGTACAGCAGTTCCGCCAGATATCCATAGGCTTCTGCCCAGCGGGCATTGGGCTTAAAGTGGAACAGGTCTTTGGGCAGGAAGGTATAGCTTCCGGTTTTTACGGCAGTCAGGTCGCACCATCCCTCCTGAGTGAACAGGTCACCGATATAGCTTTTGGCGGCATCTTCGTCGCCCATGGTGGTCAGGAAGATATAGTCGGGGTCACGGAGGAGAATTTCTTCCAAAGACAGCCCATCGAGCAGCATAGGGGCATCGCTTGCTATGTTGTGCGTGCCCAGTTCATCCAGCATGGTGCAGACAAAGTTGTCCGGCGCCCGCTTGGCCTTGGTGGAGGAATACTGACTTCCGGCACGGATAAAGAGGATTTCTTTTTTCTGAGCATTGACGGCGGCGGTTTTCTCCAGAATGGCCCTGACTTCCGCTTCTACGGCAGTGCCGTATTGGTCATAGGCATGGGCATTTCCGGTGATGTGGGTGCAGATTTCTAACATGGCAAGATAATCCTCCACCGTATCCACCCGGAACAGGGCGCAGGGTATGCCACTGCCGGAGAGGAGCCCGCAGGTTTCCACCTGAGCGGCAATGTCCGCAGAGCCGATGATGAAGTCCGGCTGAGCGGCAAGGAGAAGCTCATGGTCAATGGTCTTTCCCGCGCCGGCATCCACCAAAGTGACACCATCCGGGACAAAGTTCCGCTCCACACTCTCTCCCACGGTGACGGAAACCTCACCACCGGCCAGAGTCCAGATTTCCGCATAAGAGGAAAACAGGACGGCCACTTTCTCCGGCGGGGTATGGAGGGTAATGGTTGTGCCGGTGCTGTCGGTGAAGGTGTAGCCGGTGCTGTCCGGCGCGTCCGGGGGATTGGTTGTGCCGCAACCCGTCAGAAGGAGCATCAGCAGGCTCAGGAGAATGGAAATAGCTTTCTTCATCCGCCGATAATCTCCGCCTTGCGTTCCAAAAGTTCATTGCTTTCCAGCAGACGGCAGGCTTCTTCAAATCCCAGACGGCTCAGGGTATCGGACAGCCGCTCTCCGGCAATGCCCTTGTCCCGGAACAGCAGGATGATCTTCTCCACCATGGACAGGACATCTTCTTCGCTGGTAAAGAGCTGCTCCATGGGGATACCATGGGCATAGTCCTTACCCCAGCGACCGCCAAGATAGACCCGGTAACCGGAGATATACCGGTCGGTCACATGGAAGGGACACTTGCCTACACACCGGCCGCAGTGCTTGCACTGCTCCGGGTCGATGACCAGCTTGCCGTCTTCGGTGTGGGCCACATGGACGGGGCAGGCCTTCTCCAACTGGCAGGTTTTACAGCCTTTGCACTTGTCGATGTCCACCACAGGCACACGCTGACCCACGATACCCACGTCATTGAGACTGGGCTTGACACAGCTATTGGGACAGCCGCCCACGGCAATCTTGAATTTATGGGGCAGTTTGACCTGGTGATAGCCCTCATAGAACAGGGCATGGATTTTCTCGGACAGCGCAAAAGTGTCAATGAGGCCATACTGGCAGGTGGTGCCCTTGCAGGAAACCACGGGGCGCACCTTGGGACCTGTGCCGCCACTGCTCAGACCATACTGGGCCAAAAACGCCCGCAGAGGCTCAATGTTCTCATAGGGGACACCCTGAATCTCAACGGACAGCCGGGTGGTCATAGCGACTTCTCCACTGCCGAACCGTTTGGCGGCTTCGGCAATGGCGCTCAGCTTTTCGCTGGTCACTTTGCCATTGACGGTGATGATGCGGATATTGAACCGGTCCGGGGTGAGCTTGTCCCGCAGACAGCCCAGACCCTTGACCCGGGCCACATCCTCACTGGGGACAGTGCAGGTGACAGGGTTGGGGGTAAAGGTTTGAATGGGTGCGGATTCCGGAATCTTCATGGGGAATTACCTCCTGATGTTGTGGGAATAAACCCTCTGAAGTGCAGAGGGGACAAAATATGGTCAGGGAAATGATAACACAAATTCCGGGATAATGAAAGGCTTTTTGGGAAAACCGGCATTCTCCCGGAAGAAGGTGAATTTTTGATGCGAACGGATTGTGATACAGTACCGTTAGTTCTGCTGAGATACAAATTCCCGGATGCGCTCAACAAACTGCTGACCATACCATGTGGTTTTGGTCTGACCCACGCCGGAGACCCGGCGGAATTCGGTCAGATTTACCGGTACACGGACGGCCATATCCCGGAGCGTGGCATCGGAGAAAATCATATAGGCAGGAAGCTGACGCTCCCGGGCAATGGAGGCGCGAAGCTCCCGCAGTGCCTCAAAGAGGTCCTTTTCCGTACCATTGAGGGGACGGACAGCTTCTCTGGTGAGGGTGGGAACGGGCTTGAGTTCCTCTTTCCGGGTTTTCTTCTTCAGTTGCTGACCGGTAAAGAGAATGTCCCGGGCTTTGGCGGTGAGTTGCAGTGTGCGGTGCTCCTGTTCGGTCTGCACATAGCCCTCCAGCTCCAGCAGGTCAATCAGCTCCCGGACCTCGGTATTGCCACTGCCCTGCATCAGATTATAGGTGCTTAGGTTTTGCAGACCCATGTCCGTCAGCCGCTTTTCCTTGCTTCCCCGGAGCACCTTGGAAATCATGTCCGCGCCCACGCTGTAGCCCAGTTTTTCCCGCACCCGCCAGATGCAGGAGAGAATCATCTGTGCCTGACGGGTCACATCCACCAGCTCGTAATCTCCCAGACAGTTGCCGCAGTTGCCGCAGACTGCCGGGTGTTTCTGCCCAAAGTAGGACAGAATATGCCCCCGGAGACATTCTCTGGTTTTGCAGTAGCCGGCCATGGCCTCCAGCCGCACCAAATCCTGCTCCCGGACCATGGCCCGCTGCGCCTCGTCCAGTTCTTCGTTCTCCGACTCTTTTTCAATGAGGAAGCGGGCGATTTCCACATCCCTGGGCGCAAACAGCAGGACACATTCGGCCTCTGTGCCATCCCGTCCGGCTCTGCCGGCCTCCTGATAGTAGGCTTCCAGACTTTTTGGCATATTATAATGGTATACGAAGTTCACGTTGGACTTGTCAATGCCCATTCCGAAGGCATTGGTTGCCACCATGATGGTCTTCCGGTCATAGAGGAAGTCGTCCTGATTCTCTGTGCGCTCGGATTCTTCCAGTCCGGCGTGATAGCGGGTGGCGGCGTAGCCGTTGTCCTGCAAAAGCTGGCAGACCTGCTCCACATTCTTCCGGGTGGAGCAATAGATGATGCCGCATTTGTCTTTCTTATCCATGACCAGAGAAAGGATCTCGCCGTCTTTGTCCTTGGGTTTGCGCACGGAGAACGAGAGGTTGGGGCGGTCGAAGCCGGTGACCAAGGATATGGGATTTTGCAGACCCAGAATCCGCTCCACATCCAGCCGCACCTGCTCCGTGGCGGTGGCGGTAAAGGCGGCAACCACCGGGCGACGGGGCACAGTGGCAATAAACTGGACAATGCGCAGGTAACTGGGCCGGAAGTCCTGCCCCCACTGGGAGATGCAGTGGGCTTCATCCACCGCCACCAAAGAGATGGGCAGTTGTGCAGTCAATTCGAGAAAACCGGGCTGGTCCAGCCGCTCCGGAGCCACATAGACCAGCTTATACCGGCCACAGAGCAGATTCTGATAAACCCGCTGGGTCTGGCTGTAATTGAGGGTGCTGTTGATGAAGGCGGCGGGGATGCCGTTTTCTTTCAGGGCCATGACCTGATCCTGCATCAGAGAAATCAGGGGAGAGATGACCAATGTAATCCCCGGCAACAGCATGGCCGGGACTTGATAACACAGACTCTTGCCGCCGCCGGTGGGCATAATGCCGAAGACATCCCGTCCGGTGAGAATGCCGTCAATCAGTTCCTCCTGTCCCGGACGGAAGGCGGTATAGCCAAAATATCGCTCCAGAGTATCCAACTTATTCATGGTAACACCTCGGTCGTTGATCCCTTGTTTGGATACATTATGACACGATCCTCCCGCAAATGCAAGAGGAAAAGGAAAAAGCAGACCTGCGGCAAAGGGCAAGTCTGCTTTTGTGGGTTAAGCCTTGGTTTGGCGGGTATTCTCCTGCCCCCGGAAGACCACGAACTTGCAGAACAGGAATTCCAGAATGAAATTGGCCAGCATGGTGGTAAAGAGGATAATATACTCGTTAATGCCTTGGTTTTCCACCAACTGCCCCAGCCAGGTGGACAGGGGGGTAAAGACCAGATAGAACCCGAAGACCTTTAGCATAGCCACGGGCACATTGGCCGCAGACTGGAAGGTGAACCGGCGGTTGAGGGTGAAATTCCAGACCACAGACAGGGTCAGGGCAATCAGATAAGAGGGCCAATAGGACCAGCTCATGGTCTCATTGAGCAGAGCGAACGAGCCCGCCTGAATCAGACCGGCAGAGAGGGAGAAGAAGGTGAATTTGAGGAATTGCCAGAAGGACTGTTTTTTCATGTTGGATTGCTCCTTTGTATGGATTTGCGGGGGGAAGTTGTATGCACAAAGGTGATTATAACATAAAATGGGCGTTTTGACAAGGTAAACGGAGACGAAAAACTGCCGGACGGCGGTCAAAAGCCGGGGAAGACAGGAAAATTGTCAGCGAAAATGGGAAACACAGGAAAACGGCGCACTGTAAAAGCAAGGAAGGCACAATCGTTTTGTGCTTGCGCCACGGCAAATGCAACAACCAGACGCCGGCGGTTATCTTTAACCTGACTTGATAATATTTGGGTTTTCTTTTGTAAGAATGGGAAAATTGTGTTGACTTGTATGCGCACCAATGGTATAATGCTATTGACGATACAGTCAATGCATTAGAATTGACAAGTCAATAACCGGACTTGTTGGTTTTGGTTGCCTTGTCTTGAACAGACCCAAAGTCTGCAAGAATATTATTTTACAGAAAGGAATCATCAAAATGAAGCACACAAACAGAAGACTCCTTGCGATGCTCCTGGCTCTTGTCATGAGTGTCGCCTGTCTGGTGTCGCCCGCCATGGCGAATCCGGCAGAAGCACATTCCCACGAAACTTCCACAAATGCCTTCAAGGTTGAAGAACAGTATGTTACTCCCGATGGGGAGACGCTGACTGTTCCCACCCAGAAGGACACCACCGAAACCCGGATTATGGTTGCCGTTGAAGACGGCATGACCACCTTCCTGGAGACCAGCGACCTGGAATTGGCAGTAGCCGCTGCCGATGAGCAGAAAGCTGAGTACTACGCCGCCGAGAGCGCCATTGCTACCGCTCTGGGCGAGGAAATCGAAATCGACCGTTACTTCTCTCTGGTGTTCAATGGCTTCTCCTTCACCGGCGAGAGCTGGATGATCGATGCCATCAACGAAATCGATGGTCTGACCGCCATGGAAGTCATGGAATTCCAGCTCGTCGAGCCTGAGGACGAGGATACGTCCATCGACCTGACTCCCAGCATGGCCACCTCCACCAGCATGACCGGTGCCACCATCGCCTGGGATTTGGGCTACACCGGTGAAGGCATGGTTGTCGGTGTTATCGACACCGGCATCAAGCAGACCCATGAGGCATTCAATGTGATGCCTGAGGGTGCAAAGATCGACCAGAAGTATCTGGAAGACATCTTCGCCAAGTACGGCAGCCTGATGCATGGTCAGAACCCCGAGGGTGCTTATTACAACGCCAAGATGCCCTACAACTGGGACTACTGGGATGACGACCATATCCCCAACCACACCAACTCCAACCACGGCTCCCATGTTGCCGGTATCGTGGCCGGTAACAATGGCGCTGACTTCAAGGGTGTTGCTCCCGATGCCCAGATCATCTCCCTGCAGGTCTTCAATAGCGGCGGCGGTGCCGCTGTGGACGATATGCTGGCCGCTATGGAAGACGCCGTCTATCTGGGCGTGGATGCCATCAATATGTCCCTGGGTATTGCCAACGGCTTTGAGACCTACTCCTGGCCCATGGACTTCGCTCCCGTGTATGAGGCTCTGGAGAAGGCCGGCGTGGCTGTCTGTGTTGCCGCCGGTAACGATGCCCATGCCTACATTTCCACTATGTTTGGCAACTGGAACAACTATGTCTGGCAGTGGAGTTCTCTGAACCCCGACAACAGCCTGATGGGTACTCCCGGTACTTATGTTGGCTCGTTCACCGTCGGCAACACCACCAATCTGGCCAGAACCGGCGGCGGTTGCACCATTTACTACAAGGGTGTCGCTCTGAATGTCACCCCCACGTTTGCCACCACGGAAGGTCAGTTGTTCTTTGATGCCATTCCCGCCGGCGTTTATGACCTGGTCAATTGCGGCAGCGGTTCTGCCGACGAGATTGCCGCCGCCGGGGATGTCACCGGCAAGATTCTGCTGATGCAGAAAACTGGCTACTCCACCAAGATTAAGAGCGCTGTCAGCGCAGGCGCCGCTGGTGTGCTTTTCTATGACCACCTGAATACCGGCATTGGCTCCTTCAACCCCTCCTCCAAGAAGATTCCTGTTGGCATTATCTCCTACGAAGACGGCACAGCGATCATCACCGATATGGGCAGCGGCAATGTTGTCCAGATTACGCTGAAGACTGGCGGCGGCACCGTGGATTACAGTAAGGTTACCATGGTTGACTCTTCCTCCTGGGGCCCCAATGTCACCCTGACCATGAAGCCCGATATTGCTGCCCCCGGCAACAGCATCCTCTCTGTTGACGGCACGGCGACGAAAGAAGACAACGCATATTCCAAGAAGACCGGCACCTCCATGGCTACCCCCGCCATTGCCGGTGGCGTCCTGCTGATGAAGCAGCACCTGAAGACCATGTTCCCTGAGGCTACCGCTACGGAGCTGACAGAACTGGCCTATGCCTTCATGATGAGTACTGCCGGTATGGCTTCTGCTTTCGTCCGTCAGCAGGGTGCCGGTGTCATGGATCTGGACAATGCCACCAAGACCAAGGCATACCTCACCACCACCGAGAATACCCGCCCCAAGCTGGAGCTGGATGACAGCGCTACCGGTGAGTTTGATATCTCCTTCCAGGTGCACAATGTTGACACCATTGACAAGACATACAGAATTGGTTATGCCGCCCTGACCGAGAAGACCTTCACCATGGAATACGAAGGCTATCACAGCTCCCGTCAGCCCATCCGTAAGTGGCAGACTGCCGAGCTGTCCAAGCGTTGGGGCTACTGGCTGGTGAACCCCACACCCGAAACCGTCACTCTGTGCGATGGCACCCTGATGAACGTTGCTCAGTGGTGCACGCTGGAAGGTGAGCGGGACATCACCGTCAAGGCCGGCGAAACCCTGACCGTCAACCTGACCCTGAAGGCCGGCCCCGAACTGCTGGCTTACTTCGCGGAGAACTGCCCCGATGGTATGTATCTGGAGGGTTGGTTTAAGCTCATCGACAAGAGCTCTGCCAACGTTGTGGATCTGTCCATTCCCTACCTGGGCTTTGTAGGCGACTGGGATTATCCCGCAGTCATCGACGATGGTTGGTGGTGGCAGGATGAGTTTGGTGTCAACAACATGGCACAGATGTATAACTCCAACATCAATGGTGGCGTGTTCCTGGGCTACGGCGATGCCGAGCAGGGCATGGGCCTGAACTACTACTGGGATGCCACCGGCGAGACCTATCTGGCAGACAGAAATGCCATCTCCCCCAACGATGACGGTATGCTGGACGCCATCACCACCCTGGAGTTCTCTCTCCTGCGTCAGCCCCGCCGTGTCAGAATGTACATCGAGTATGAAGATGGCACAATCCTGCCCATCTATGACAAGAGCTACTCCTTCCGTAAGGAGACCCACCCCGTGGGTATGGCTACTTCCGGTGGTGGATTGGGCTATAGCGGTCTGTACTGGGACTACCGCGCCGACGAACTGGAAGAGAATGAGACTGCCACCTATGTGGTCGAGGCATATCTGGACCGGGACGAGTTCACTCTGGAGGGCAACAAGCGTGCCGTTCTGGAGATTCCCTTCTATAAAGATACCACTGCTCCCGTGGTTACTGCCATCGACGGTGGCGTAGAGATTCTCGACGCCAACTATGTGGCTTACTATGCCATTTACACCGATGCCCGTCACACCAATCTGGTCTTTGAAGACGGTGTCTTCGCCATGGAGCGTGGTGTCAAGGAAACTTACAAGACCGATCTGAACAAGTACTTTGTGGCGGTTGCCGACTATGCCCGCAACGAGGCTTTCTACTATGTAGAAGACGGCGTTGCCTACAAACTGGACGGCGAGGGCTTTGACCATGGCCGCACCATCATGGGTGAGACCTGGAGAACCTACGCAGGCCAGAGCGATTATGAGAATACCTTCGCCTGGTACAGCATCAACGAGAATCTGGACCGGATGCCCAAGCAACTGACTCCCATCACCAATACTTCTGATGATCTGGAAGCAGGCATTGCCGCTTCTGACATCGTGGCCGTGGGTAAGGCTGCCAATGGCACGGTTTATGCCTCCAGCTTGGGTGGCCTGTACACCTTTAATCCTGAGACTTTAGAGAAAGATCTTATTGCCAGATACAGCTATGAAGGCGAGCGCGTTTCTGCCATGCTGGCGTTCGATGTGGCCCCCGGAACCAATGAACTCTATGGTGTCATTTCTCACTCCGGCAATGCCATGTCCAAGTGCTACTTCGTTTCCATCGATCCGGAAACCGCCGAACTGACCCACCTGTGGGAAATCAAGTTCAGCCGCTATAAGTACGCTTTCGATTTCTATGATTCCGACACCATCATCATGAAGCAGATGTACTCCAAGAGCGAGATGGGCTTTGAACTGATCAACGTTGATGGTACTTCCGAAGGCATCATTGACAAGGGCTGGGCCATTAAGAACAGCTCCGGCGGCAATGCCAAGACCACGTTGGGCGGCCATGTGGGTTACGCTTCCAGCCTGCTGTATGACGGCGACAACAATGTTGTCTACATGGGCGGTAGCTGGTCCTACAGCTACGATGACCGCGGCTATACGCATGTTGTAGCCAAGGTTGATCTGGAGACCGGTAATGTTTCCTACATGCAGACCGGCATGAACGGCGGTATTGGTCTGATGAGCCTGTACTTCCTGGAAGATGTGATGGATGTTCCCGAACAGGAGCACATTACCTACATTAAGGAAGTGGTTGAAGGCGACTGCCTGACCGAAGGCTATACCCTGAGAGTCTGTGCCGAATGCGGCAAGGAATTCAAGGAGAACGTGACCGAGGCCAAGGGCCACGATTACGAAGCTGTTGTCACCGCCCCCACCTGCACCACTCTGGGTTACACCACTTACACCTGTAAGGTTTGCGGCGACAGCTACAAGGACGACTACACCCCCAACACCGACCACGTTTACGGCGAATGGGAAACCGTCACCGCTCCCACCTGCAACGCCAAGGGTCAGGAGAAGCGCACCTGCGTCTGCGGCGCTGCCGAGTACCGTGACACCGACAAGACCGGCCACAACTACGAATCTGTTGTTACCGCCCCCACCTGCACCACCCTGGGTTACACCACTTATACCTGTACCGTCTGCGGCGACACCTACAAGTCCGACTTTGTGGAGACTATTGGCCACAAGTACACGGAAGAAGTGGTTGCTCCCACCTGCACCGATATGGGCTACACCATCTTCACCTGCCACTGCGGTCACCGCTATGAGGGCAACTTCGTCGCTCCCACCGGCCATAAGTTTGGTGAATGGACCGTGACCAAGGAAGCTACTTGCGTAGAGAACGGCGAAGAAACCCGCACCTGTGCTTGCGGCGAGACCGAGACTCGCTCCACCTTCAAGGCGGACCACAAGTATGAGGCCACTGTGATTGAACCCACCTGTACCGAAGTCGGTTACACCAACCACATCTGTACCGTCTGTGGCCACAACTACATCACTGACCTGACCCAGCCTACCGGTCACGACTACGAAGCTACCGTGACTGCGCCCACCTGCACCGAGGACGGCTACACCACTTACACCTGTACCGTCTGCGGCGAGAGCTATGTGGACGACATCGTTCCCGCTACCGGTCATACCTTCGGTGAATGGGTTCTCACCACCGAGCCCGGTTGCACTGAAGCCGGCGAGGAAACCCGCTATTGCGCCGACTGCGATGCCACCGAGACCCGTGAAGTCGCCCCCGTCTGCCCCGCTGAGAAGTTCAGCGATGTGGACACCAAGCAGTGGTATCACGAGGGAGTCTGCTATGTCATCCGCAACGGTCTGATGAACGGC
Source organism: Oscillospiraceae bacterium (assembly GCA_015067725.1). Lineage (GTDB taxonomy): Bacteria > Bacillota > Clostridia > Oscillospirales > Oscillospiraceae > Faecousia. The sequence goes on from SVLX01000024.1 coordinate 23,277, forward strand.
AAGAGCGAAACTGTATTCGCCCCCAACGCCAACCTGACCCGTGCCGAGCTGGTCACCGTGCTGTACCGCATGGCAGGTGAGCCCAGCGTGGAAGATCTGGAGCATCCCTTCGCTGACGTTGCCGACGACACCTGGTACACCGATGCGGTCATCTGGGCATACAACGCCGAGGTCGTTAAGGGCATCTCCAACACCGCTTTCGCCCCCAACGCCAACATTACCCGTGAGCAGATTGCCACCATCTTGTACCGTTATGCCGGTGCTGAAGAAGTGGAAGAAGATGCTCTGGCTGACTTTGCCGATGCCGATAAGGTCAATAACTATGCCGTCGATGCCATGAATTGGGCTGTCTCTGTGGGTCTGATCAACGGTATGGATGATGCTACTCTGGCGCCTCAGGGTAACGCTACCCGGGCTCAGATTGCCACCATCCTCATGCGGTATTGCGAGGGCTGAGCAAAAAAGCTAACCTAATACGCCTGTGATGCTTGTTTCATGGCGTGTATCTCCTTTCTGCCGGGGCCCCTTCGGGGGTTCCGGTTTTTTCTCTGAATAACAAGAGAATTACCTTGACTTTTTGGGCAAAAAAACGTAAAGTATAGGTAACAACAGGAAAGCTGGACAGTATATGCAATATAAAATGCTGGATAAACCACTCATGCTGCTGGAAACGGTCAGTATGGTACATAAATATGTCAATGGACTCGAACTCAAGGACATTGTGCCCAGTCGCGACAGCTGCAACGAGACATGGAGACACACACAGCACTGCAGGGCAAAGAAACTCCTGCAACTGACTGCCAGAATTTGCAGGGATGTGGATCGCAATGACCCGGAAATGCTGCGGTTTTTCGGAACAGTAGAATGTGGTTGCGATTATACCTGCCTGGCGCTGATTTTAACCTGCTCTTTTGTGCCCTGTGGCTTGGCATATCCCAATTTTTGGGAAAATGTGGAGGCAATTTGCAAGACTTGGGAGGAATTCCAGACAAAAGGCTATTGGATTCAGAGCCGAAGTTCTGTGGCGTTGATTTTTTCCCGGGACTTGGACAGCCCGGGGGACTTGCTCCGGCAGGTCAAGGCACTGAATTATCCCGGGGATTTCCGCATGGAACTTCTCGATGCTCTGATGCACTTCCGACAGACCGTTTACCGCATGGCAGAGCTGATTGAACCCCTGAGCTGTCGCCTGGAAGAAGCCTACCGGGAAGAACCGGAAGTGTTGGGTGAACTGAGGGACTTCTGGAATCAGAAAACCCAGAATGAAGAGGACGCTGCCAGCCTCGTGCGGTTTTTTGGGGCGGAGGAGTCCAGAGATGTAGTGGGGGAGACGTGGATTGCCCCCACTTATATGAACAGCAATATTCTGGTGGCTGTGGGCGCGGAGAATTCCTTGTGGGAACTGGATCACAATGTCCTGCTCTTGGGCAGCCTGATCAGTACCGATTCCATAACCCGTCAGGACAGCATCGAGCTGGACAGCATCAGCGCCATTCTCAAGTGTCTGGCGGACCGGAAACGGCTGGAGATTCTCCACCGGCTGGCAAGGGAACGCTCCTATGGTCTTGCACTGGCAGAGTCTATTGGAATGGATCCCGGCCATGTGTCCCGGAATCTGGGTATGATGCACAATTATGGCTTTGTCAAGCAGGAGCGGGAGATTCTGCGGACATATTACCACGCCGACCGTCAGACGGTCCACGACTTTCTGATGCGGGTGGAGGAGGCCATCTTCTCTTGATCTTAACGAATATGGCACAGGAGCAACCGGGATGCCGGCTGCTCCTTTTTTTCGGGACATCTTCGGATGTCCCGGTTTTCTTTTGTGTATTATAGATAAAACAAAGTGATATTTTTTGGGCAGACTGCCAAAAGACAATCGCTTGAAAAATGCAACAAGATATGATAAAATGGGTTGCAAAAGAACAGCAAAATGAATATTATCTATTTGAGGTGTATTTATGGAGATTCATGTCAGCACAGAACTTGCGCTTTTGCCGGAGACGGTGGACCTGGTCTGTGCCTATGTCAACGATATCAACCCCGCCGTTTTGACTTCGGACAAGCCCTATTGCCTGCCCACCGGCGAGGTGGAGCGGATGATGGAGACGGTCTGCGAAGGCTTAGACCGCAATGACCCCAAGATTCAATTCTATTTCCACAGTTATACCGATGTCCAGTATCCGGGGATGGGGTCTCCGACCAGCAGTGTGGCCAGTATGTTGGTATATACCGGCTTGCGGGGCAACATGAGCGATTTGCGGCAATCCAGAACCTTCATGCACGAAAATCCCATTGGTGCCGGCAATTCTTACCGGATTACCAGCGCTTACCGTGGAGTGGGTATTGCTGTCTGCTCGGAATACCGGTCACTTGCTGATGAGCTGGAGACGATTGACATGGCGGAAGGACTGCGCCTGCGGCTGGCCATTGCCCTGACGGATTATCACCGCCATGTGGATGAGGTCTGCGATTTGCTTGAACCCTATGCGCTCCGGTTGAAGCCCCTGCTGGAGCCGGTGATGGCACAAATTGAGCCCAGAGCCCAGCAGTGGCGGGATGTACTGAGCACAGAAAACGGTCAACGGACATTCCTTGCCAGAATCAATGCCAATACGGATACCGTACAGAATCTGGAGATCGGTATGCGCATCTTCTATCCCGGTGTCAGCAGCGGCTTCTGCCGGGTGGACGAGGGTCGGTTTTATTGCAGTGCCGGACTGGAGCTCATGCCGGTGAAGGAGAAAACGCAGGAACTGTCGAATAAAGACATTGCCGCCATTCAGCTTTTGTCCAGCGTTGACCGTCTGCGGGTACTGAAAACCCTCAGCGGCAGAACCATGACTTGCAGTGAACTGGCGCAGGAACTGCAAATGAACCGGGGTACGCTGTTCCGTGATCTCAATAATCTGGTGCAGGCGGGTCTGGTCTTTATGATTGCTCAGGGGACAAGCCGTACCTATACGACCTGCACCGAGAAGCTGGAACAGGCAGTTGAACATATGCTGGAATTTGTCAACAGTGGCAAAAAGTAATGTGTTGGTGTATCTCCCTGCCGGGCAAAGCAGGGGTTATACATATTAAATTCATGGAGGTAAAAGCATGAAAAACAAAGTCCTGACGATGATTATGGCCCTTGTCATGATCGTCACCTGTCTGGTATCGCCGGCCATGGCGACACCGGCAGAAGCGAACAACATCGCAACCCCCACAGGCGGAGACGTGATGCAGTCTGCTGCAGTCGATGCCTACGGTGATGCCATCACCGGAACCGCAATTTCCCCCAATGAAGAAGTGGAAATCTTTGTGGCTGTGGATGAAGGCCAGACCGTCTTCACCCAGACCAGCGATCTGGAGCTGGCAGTTGCCGGCATGGATAGCCAGCTCGCCGGCCTGTATGCCGCAGAGAGTGCCGTCGAAGCCGCTGTCGGCATGGACATTGAAGACGCAGAGTATTTCTCTCTGGTCATCAATGGCTTTGCTTTCACCGGTGAGGCTTGGATGGTGGACGCCATCAACGATCTGGACAATGGCATGATTGCCGCCATCGCCCCCAGATATGAGCTGGTTGAGCCTCAGCGGGAAGAAAATGTCGACCTGACCCCCAACATGGATAAGGCCACCGACCTGACCGGTACCATCAAGGCCTGGGATTTGGGCTATACCGGCAAGGGTACTGCCATTGCCGTCCTTGATACCGGCATCAAGCAGACCCATGAGGCGTTTGCTGTTACGCCTGAGAATGCCAAGATCACCAAGGAATCTCTGAAAGAGGTCTTTGAGAAGTATGGCAGTCTGATGCATGGCAAGTTCCCGGAAGATGCTTACTACAGCGCAAAGCTGCCGTATAACTGGGACTATCCCTATGCCGATGCCGACCCCACCCACGACGAAGGTCTTTCTGCCCACGGCTCTCACGTTGCCGGTATTGCCGCCGGTAACAACGGTGGCAGTTTTAAGGGTATGGCTCCCGATGCCCAGATTATCACCCTGAAGGTCTTTGACAAGAACGGCTCCTGCTCTCTGACTGACCTGCTGTCCGCCATGGAAGACTCTGTCTATCTGGGCGTGGACTGCATCAATATGTCTCTGGGCATTGCCGCCGGTTTTGAAGGCTATGACTGGCTGGGTCATGGTGCCGTTTATGAAGCGCTGGAGAAGGCCGGCGTTGCCGTCTGTGCTTCCGCCGGTAACGATGCTCATGCCTATTATTCCACCGCTTACGGCTACTGGGCCAACAACGAGCGGCGCTGGTTGTCCACCAACCCCGATAACGGCATGATCGGTAACCCCGGCACTTATGCCGGCTCCTTCACCGTCGCCAATTCCAACAGCGTGAGTAAGAGCAAGTATTACCAGATTATCATTGCCGGCACCAACAACACCAAGTATATGTACCCCTCCAAGGACCCCAATACCCCCTTCCTGGGCGACATGGAGGCCGGCGACTATGACCTGGTCAATGCAGGCAAGGCTACTGCGGAGGATCTGGCTGCCGCCGGTGACCTGACCGGTAAGATCGCCCTGATCGCCGGTGTAAGAGACCAGCTTGATGCCCAGTGTGCCGCCGCTGTGGAGGCCGGTGCCATGGCCATCGTTCTTGGTGCGGTCGCGGGTACCCAGACTTCCAACACCACAGTATTCAGCACGGTTCCTCTGGCCGTCATGAGTAGTAGCGATGTCACCTATTTCGCCAAGAAGATGGTGGACAACAAGACCACGCTGAAGATCAACAAAGACTTCAAGTTTAGCTCTGTCAGTTTGGAGAGAAGTTCCTCCTGGGGCCCCACGGCCAATCTGAAGTTGAAGCCGGATATTACTGCTCCCGGCACCGGCATCGTGTCTGTTGAAGGTCTGCCCAACAAGGGTGACAACGAGTATGTCGCCATGACGGGTACGTCCATGTCGTCTCCCGCTGTAGCCGGTGGCGTTCTGGTGATGAAGCAGTATTTGAAGACTGTCTTCCCCAATGCCACCGATAAGGAACTCTATGAGATTGCCTATAATCTGATGATGAGCACTGCCAACCAGATCAATGGCTTTGTCCGTCAGCAGGGCGCGGGCCTCATCGATTTGGAGAAGGCTACCAAGACCACCGCTTACCTGACCACCGCCAATGACACCCGCCCCAAGCTGGAGCTGGATGACAGCGCAACCGGTGAATTTGCCATCTCCTTTAAGGTGCACAACTTCGGTACCACCGATAAGACTTATACCATCAGCCACAAGGCACTGACGGAGAGCACCTCCATTTTGACCTACAGCGGCTATGTTTCCCCGCAAAGAGATCTGGAATATGCCAAGCGCACCAATCTGTATCCTTGGCTGCATACCCCGGAGGAACTGAAGGTCATCAATGGCACGCAGAAGGATGTCACCGGCATGGTCACGCTGGAAGGTGAAAAGGATATCGCCGTCAAGGCCGGCGAAACCGTTACCGTGAATCTGACCCTGAAGGCCGGGGAAGATCTGATGCAGTATTTCCAGGATACCTGCCCCGCCGGTATGTACTTAGAGGGCTGGATCAAGCTGGCGGATACCTCTGCGGAGAATGCTGTTGACCTGTCCATTCCTTTCCTGGGCTTCGTGGGTGACTGGGACTATCCTGCCATCATTGACGAAGGCTGGTGGTGGCAGCGGCCCTACGGCGAGAACAACCTGGCCCAGTTCTACAACTCCAACATGAATGGCGGCATCTATGTGGGCTACGACGCACCCGGTGTCGGTCGTGGTCTGGGTCTGAACCCCTACTGGGATGAAGTGGACGAGGACTATGTGGCAGACAGAAATGCCATCTCCCCCAACGGTGACGGCCGGATGGATGCGGTCAATACCCTGGAGTTCTCGCTGCTCCGTCTGCCCAGACAGGTCAAAATTACCCTCCAGGACGCAGAAGGCAATGTGCTGGAGACCCTCTATAATTATCGGTACGGCTTCAGAAGAGAGTACCATTCCATTGGCATTGATACCCACAGACTGAGCTACAGTGGACTTACATTTGACTATGCCATGGATGGTATAGAAGAAAATGAGACGGTCTGTCTGGTGACGGAGACCTGGCTGGACCACGATGAATTCCAGATTGAGGACAACAAGCTGGCAAAGATCGTCGTTCCCTTCACCAAGGATTTGACTGCCCCCACTGTCACTGCAGTGAATGGTGGTGTGGAAATCATGGATACCAACTATGTGGCTTACTACGCTGTTTATACCGATGCATGGAGAACCGATCTGGTCTTTGAAGACGGTGTCTTTGCTACTGAGCGTGGTGTCAAGGAAACTTATATGACCGACATGGATAAGTATTTCGTGGCGGTTGCCGACTATGCGCAGAATGAAGCCTTCTACTATGTGGAAGACGGCAAGGCCTATGTGCTGGACGGAGAAGGCTTTGACCATGGCAGAACCATCGTTGCCCATCAGTGGTGGGATGTTGCCAACTACACCGCTACATTTGTCTATGACAACATGATGGAGCGGGCATGGGTCTGTATGGACAGCAACCTGAATGAAGGTCTTCAGTATCTGACTGAGCCTGTCACCGGTCTCAACAATGAGTATGGTACTTCCACCGGCGGCTACAATGGCTTCACCGGTACGGCGATCACCGCCGACGGCAAGGCTTATGTGGCAACGGCTGACCATCTGTACACCTTTGATCCTGCCACCATGCAGGTTGACCTGTCTTCCGGCAAGAGATTCACGGAATCCGGCAATGGAAACATGATTTGGCTGGAGAATCTGTTTGCCGCTCCCGGCACCAACGACCTGTACGCCTGGATGGATCTGGGTGGCGGTAGGTCCTGCGTCTGCAAGGTCAATCCGGAGACGGCAGTAGTTACCCGGATGTGGGAACTGAAGAATGGTGGCTCCAGCGGTTACCACGCAGTGGGCATTAAGGATGCGGATACCGTGATTGCTTTCCAGGCGACCAAGATGGTTCTGGATGAATTCAATTTGCTTACCGGTGCCAAAGAGGCTACCACCGATATGGGCCTTTATAAGCAGTACTCCTCTGAGGTTGGTGTTGAGGGTTATACCTGGTCTTTGCTGTATGACAATCAGGAGAACCGGGTCTACATCTCTGGTCTGTTTGGTGCCTTCGGCAAACTGAAGGATCAAAAGGGCGGCATCATCATGTACGATTTGGATGACAGCGCGGTGAAGTTCCATGTGGTTGGCGCCGGCGATGGTCATGCTGTTTTCGGCATGTACTTCCTGGATGAGTTTGTGAATCTGCCCAAGCAGGAACACATCTGCTACATCAAGGAAATTGTTGAGCCCACCTGCGATTCCGAGGGTTACACCCTGAAGGTCTGCGCCGACTGCGGCAAGGAATTCAGAGAGAACGTAACCGAGGCTGGCGGTCACGACTACGAATCTGTTGTGACTGAGCCCACCTGCACCGAGGGCGGCTACACCACCTATACCTGTAAGGTTTGCGGTCACAGCTATGTAAGCGACAAGACCGAGGCCAAGGGCCACGATTACGAAGCCGTTGTCACCGCCCCCACCTGCACCACCCTGGGTTACACCACTTACACCTGTAAGGTTTGCGGCGACAGCTACAAGGACGACTACACCCCCAACACCGACCACGTTTACGGCGAGTGGGAAACCGTCACCGCTCCCACCTGCAACGCCAAGGGTCAGGAGAAGCGCACCTGCGTCTGCGGCGCTGCCGAGTACCGTGACACCGACAAGACCGGCCACAACTACGAAGCCGTTGTAACTGCACCCACCTGCACCACCCTGGGTTACACCACCTACACCTGTACCGTTTGCGGCGACACCTATAAGTCCGACTTTGTGGAGACCATTGGCCACAAGTACACGGAAGAAGTGGTTGCTCCCACCTGCACCGACATGGGCTATACCATCTTCACCTGCCACTGCGGTCACCGCTATGAAGGCAACTTCGTCGCCCCCACCGGCCACAAGTTTGGCAGTTGGACCGTGACCAAGGAAGCTACTTGCGTGGAGAATGGCGAAGAAACCCGCACCTGCGCCTGCGGCGAGACCGAAACTCGCTCCACCTTCAAGGCGGACCACAAGTATGAGGCCACTGTGATTGAACCCACCTGCACCGAAGTCGGTTACACCAACCACATCTGTACCGTCTGCGGTCACAACTACATCACTGACCTGACCCAGCCTACCGGCCACGACTACGAAGCTACCGTGACTGCGCCCACCTGTACCGAGGACGGCTACACCACTTACACCTGTACCGCCTGCGGCGAGAGCTATGTGGACGACATCGTTCCCGCTACCGGTCATACCTTCGGTGAATGGGTTCTCACCACTGAGCCCGGTTGCACCGAAGCCGGCGAGGAAACCCGCTATTGCGCCGACTGCGATGCCACCGAGACCCGTGAAGTCGCTCCCGTCTGCCCCGCTGAGAAGTTCACTGACATTGATACCAAGCAGTGGTATCACGAGGGCATTTGCTATGTCATCCGCAACGGTCTGATGAACGGCAAGAGCGAAACCGTCTTCGCGCCCAACGCCAACCTGACCCGTGCCGAGCTGGTCACCGTGCTGTACCGCATGGCAGGCTCTCCCAGCGTGGAAGACCTGGAGCATCCCTTCACCGACGTTGCCGACGATACCTGGTACACCGATGCGGTCATCTGGGCATACAACGCTGAGGTCGTTAAGGGTATCTCTGAAACCGCTTTCGCCCCCAACGCCAACATTACCCGTGAGCAGATTGCCACCATCCTGTACCGCTATGCCGGTGCTGAAGAAGTGGAAGAAGATGCTCTGGCTGACTTTGCCGATGCCGCCAAGGTCAATAACTATGCCGTTGAGGCTATGAACTGGGCTGTATCTGTGGGCCTGATCAACGGTGTCGCTGAGGGTGAGCTTGCGCCTCAGGGTAACGCCACCCGGGCTCAGATTGCCACAATCCTTATGCGGTATTGCGAGGGCTAATGCAAAATACCTAACCTAATACTGCTGTGAAGTTTGGTTTCATGGCGTGTATCTCCTTTCTGCCGGGACTCCTTCTGGGGTCCCGGTTTTTATGGCAGGAAGACGATTGTGCAAAATGCATAACACAGACGAATAAAATTTGTTGAAACTGTGCAGTGGAATGGTGTTGCATTTTTTACGGAAAAATGCTAGAATGGTTTGCATAATAGCAACGGTTATGGATGTGCGTATGATAAGCAATACCCTGCACAATGCGTTCAATGTTGCTTTGAGGTGATTCTATGGAAATCAAGATTAAAAAACAACCCCACCTGCTGTTGGATGCCGCCGATCTGGTCTGCGCGTATGTCAACGGAATTGAGCCTCGGTACTTAACGGGTGATGGGGAATTCTGCATTCCTGCTGAAGAAGTTATGAAAATGATGAACACGGTATGTGCTGATTTGGATTTGGAATCCAGCAGAGTCAGATTGTATTTTCGTGGCTACAAACTGGATGAAAACAGCGCCGGAGATCAGCGGATGGCTTGCATAGCCTATATCCTGATGAACTCCAACAATGATGATTTATGGTCTTTTGAAGAATTGCGGAAGGCGTTACACAATAGTTATATCGGAACCGGTAAGCCATACAAAATCAATTCCTTTGGCATGACCGGATTCGGCTGGGATGCTTGCAGCGATGAGCGATCAATCTCTGATGAATTGGACAAGCAGGCTATGCCGGATGCCCTCCGGTTGCGACTGGCCGAGGTGCTCTCGGCTTATCACAAGCATGTGGATCAACTGTGTGATTTGTTGGAACCTCTTGCAGAACGGCTGAGACCGCTGATGGAGCCCTGGATCGAGAAACTGCAACCGCGAATTGAGCAGTGGCAGGCCGCTCTGGAGACAGAGGAGAAATTGCGCGATTTTCTTTCCCGTTTTAATACCAATCTGGATACGACGAAGTGCATCTATCTGACCCCTCAGATGTTCTACCCCTCTACCTGTCAGGGCGTTTTTACCCGCACGGATGTGCTTTATTGCAGCGCAGGTGTCGGATTGCAAATTGGTCAGGCAGAAAGGGAAAACACAGTGCAATCAAGGGCTGCCGCTTTGCGGCAACTTGCAAATGCAGACCGTATCGAGATGCTCCGCCTGATGGCAGGTAAGGGAATGCGTCCCAGAGAGATTGCCAGAAAACTGTCGATCAATCCCGGTACCGTTTTTCGGGACCTTAACAATATGTGTCAGGTTCACTTGCTGAAAATTGTTCCCGAAGAAGGCGGTTATACCTATGTTACAAATTTGGACTACCTGAAACGGGCGGTAAATCACCTGATCGAATATATTGAGGGTGGAGAATAACCGTGAGCGCATAACTTTTGCCCCGGTATAAGCTGCAGAACTGTCTGTAGTTTATATAGATTTAATTATGGAGGTATACCCATGAAAAAGAAACTTCTGGCACTACTCCTGGCGATGGTTCTTGGGGTCACCTGCCTGGTGTCACCGGCCATGGCATCCCCGACAGACGCGCAAACCAGCGAAAGTCTGTCCGACCCCACCTTTATTCCTAAGACGGTTGTCGATGACGAAGATGTGGTGGAAATCACAGAAAAGGACACCACCGCAAAGCGGATTATGGTGTCTGTTGAGAACGGCAGTACCGTATTCCTGCAGACCAGCGATTTGGAGCTGGCTGTTGCGGCCGCCGATGACCAGAGAACAGAACTCCATGCGGCTGAAAATGCCGTTGCTTCTGCCCTGGGTCAGGATATTCAGGTGGAGCATTACTTCTCCTTGCTGTTCAATGGCTTCTCTTTTGAGGGCGAGGCATGGATGATTGAGGCCATCTGCCAGATCGATGGGCTGTCCGCTATGGAGGCGCCTGTGTTTGAACTGATTGAGCCCGAAGCAGAGGACACAGAGATTGACTTGACCCCCAATACAACTACCGCTGTGGGTATGGTGGGCGCAACCGATGCCTGGGGTCTGGGTTACACCGGCAAGGGCATGGTGGTTGCGGTTATTGACACCGGCATCAAGCAGACCCATGAGGCATTCTCTGTTGAGCCTGAGGGCGCAAAGATTGATAAGGCTTACCTGGAGAATGTGTTCACCCAGTATGGCGACAAGATGCACGGCAAGAACCCTGAGGGTGCTTACTATAACGCCAAGTTGCCCTACAACTGGGACTATTTTGACAATGACCATATTCCCAACCATACCCAGTCTGCCCATGGCTCCCATGTGGCGGGTATCGTGGCCGGCAACAATGGCAGTAATTTTAAGGGCATTGCTCCCGACGCACAGATTATCCCTCTGCAGATTTTCAACTATCAGGGTGGCGCTACGCTGGACTTGATGTTGGCTTCCATGGAAGACTGTGTGTATCTGGGTGTTGATGCGGTCAATATGTCTCTGGGTATTGCAAACGCCTTTGAGACCTATGAGTGGCCCGCTGACTTTGGTCCGGTTTTTGAAGCATTGGAGAAGGCCGGTGTTGCCGTCTGCGTTTCCGCCGGTAATGATGCCCATGCCTATGTCTCCACGATTTTCGGTGACTGGTGGAAGATGAGATATCAGTGGTCCTCCAGCAACCCGGACCATGGCATTATCGGCTCTCCCGCCATTTATACCGGCGCATTTGCTGTGGGTAACTCCAGCAATGTGGTGAGAACCACGGTGGATATGTTCAAACTGGGCGGCGTGGAGATTCTGCCCAATAAGACCAGTGCCGCCAATGGTTTGCGGTATTCGGATATTGATGCCGGTCTTTATCAGATTGTCAATTGCGGCACCGGCAATCCCGATGAATTCGCTGCCGCCGGTGACTTAACCGGAAAGATTGCTCTGGTGCAGCAGGGCGGTACTTATAATGGCGCAACGATAACAGACGATCAAAAGGCTGCCCGGGCTGCCGCTGCCGGCGCCATTGGTGTGTTGATTTACAAAGAGACTGCTGGCGGTGCCTTTACCTCAGGCTATGCCGATGGTATTGCCGTGGCCGCCATTACTTTGGATGACGGCAAGGCCATTATTGCCGCCATGGGCAATGGAAACACCACGGAGATGGTTCTGGCCCATGAGTTTAATTACCGGACGGCCACCATGCACTATTCTTCCTCCTATGGTCCCACGGCTCAGCTTTCCATTAAGCCTGAGATTACAGCCCCCGGCACGGACATCAACTCCGTTAACGGCACGCAGTGGACGAATGATACCGCCTATACCAAAATGACCGGTACTTCCATGGCTGCGCCTGCTATTTCTGGTGGCGTTCTGCTGATGAAGCAGTATCTGAAGACGCTGTTCCCCAATGCCACCGCTCCGGAACTGACCGAACTGGCATATGCCTTTATGATGAGCACCGCCGGACAAGCCAAGGGATTTGTCCGTCAGCAGGGTGCCGGTGTCATGGATCTGGAGTCTGCCACCAAGGCAACGGCTTACCTGACCACCACTGAGGGCAAGCGTCCCAAACTGCAACTGGACGACAGCGCCAACGGCGAATTCTCCATCTCCTTCAAGATCCACAATGTGGGCACAACCGACAAGACCTATACCGTTGGTGTTACCGCTCTGACCGAAGATACCTTCGGCATGGTCTATCAGGGCTACCATAGCGACCGGGTCAGCGCAAAGATGTCCGCAGAAATCTGCAAGAGATGGGGCTTCCATCTGGTGAACCCCACTGCCGAAACGGTAACCCTGTGTAATGGCACGGTAAAGGATGTCAGCAAGATGGTTACCCTGGATGGCGAAAAGAACGTCACGGTCAAGGCAGGAGAGACAGCAACCGTAAGCCTGACCCTGAAAGCCAATCCGGAACTGCTGGACTACTTCAAGGAGAAGTGCCCCGCCGGTATGTATCTGGAAGGCTGGATTAAGCTCATTGATATGACCGCCAATAACCCTGTGGATCTGTCCATTCCCTATCTGGGCTTCGTGGGTGACTGGGATTATCCTGCCATGATTGACGAAGGCTGGTGGTGGCAGGAATACTACGGTGTCAACAATATGGCACAGTTCTATGTCTCCAACGTTAAGGGCGGTATTTTCGCAGGCTATGGCGATGCAGAGCAGGGTCTGGGCCTGAACTGGTACTGGGATGAGACCGGCGAGACCTATCTTGCCGACCGAAATGCCATTTCCCCCAACGGTGACGGCTATCTTGATGCGCTGACTACGCTGGAGTTCTCCCTCCTGCGCCAGCCCAGAAGCGTGAAACTGTACCGGGAGTTTGCTGACGGCAGCAGACAGGGAATGTATGATGCCAGCTATGCTTTCCGCCGTGAGACCACGGACGGTGTTACATCGACCGTAAGAGGTCTGTCCTACAGCGCCATCTACCCCGATTATCACGCCAGCGATCTGGAAGAGAACGAGACGGCTACACTCGTCCTTGAGGCTTATCTGGATCACGACGAATTCAAGCTGGAAGACAACAAGTTTGCCAAGATTGAGATTCCTGTGACCAAGGATACCATTGCTCCCGTGGTTAAGGCGATCCCCGGCGGCGTTGAAATTCAGGATACCAACTATGTGGCGTACTATGCCATTTATACCGATGCCCGCCATACCGACATGGTCTTTGAGGATGGTGTCTTTGCCATGGAGCGGGGCGTCAAGGAAACCTACATGACCGATATGGACGAATTCTTTGTTGCGGTTGCCGACTATGCCCAGAATGAAGCGTTCTACTATATCACTGACGGTGTTGCTTATCTGCTGGACGGCGAAGGCTTTGACCATGGCAGAACCATCGTGGGCGAGACCCATATGATTAACCTGACGGCAGCCAATGAGGCAGCGGAATTTGCATGGTACAGCTTCTCCGAAAAACTGGACCAGCAGCCCCTGCGGCTGACTGAGATTACCAATATGTCCGATGACCTGGCCAAGCCTGCTTATAAGTCTGAAACGGACATTCACGGCATGGGCAAGGGTGCGGATGGAAAGATCTATGGTTCCAGCCTGTCCTATCTGTATACCATTGACCCTGTCACCTTTGAGAAAACCAAAATCGCAAGATACAAAACCGAAGGCAAGGCGGATACGGCAATCTGGGCGTTCAACGTATCTCCTGCAGGCAAGCTGTATGGTGTTGTGGGCTACGATGGCAACGCAACGAAGGATATCTCTTTCTGTTCCATTGATCCTGAGACTGCGGAAATTACCCTCCTGTGGTCCATTAAAAATTACTTCCCGTACCGCAGAGGCTTTGACTTTGTGGACGAGGATACGGTGATTATGGTGAACCAGTCCGGCAACAACAATGTGCAGTACATCAATGTCAATGATGGCACCATTGAGAAAGCCGTGGACATTGGAGCCAAGGGTGACCACAATAAGAGCGTTCTGTACAGTATGTACGGCTATGTTCAGGGCCTGCTCTATGATGAGGTAGAAAACTGCATTTATGCCGGCGGTTGCATGACCAAGAACCGTGAGTCCCGAATCAATGAGTCCCTCATCTGGAAGTGTGACCTGGATACCTATCAGTTGGATTACATGGTGCCCGGCTACATGGGCGGCAAGGGCCTGTTTGCCCTGACCTTCCTGGATGAGCTGGTGGATATCCCCGAGCAAGAGCACATCTGCTACATCAAGGAAGTGGTTGAAGGCGACTGTCTGAACGATGGCTATACCCTGAAGGTTTGTGCCGAATGTGGTGAGGAATTCAAGGAGAACGTGACCGAGGCCAAGGGCCACGATTACGAAGCCGTTGTGACAGAGCCCACCTGCACCACCCTGGGTTACACCACCTACACCTGTGCCAACTGCGGCGACAGCTACAAGGACGACTACACCCCCACCACCGACCACGTTTACGGCGAATGGGAAACCGTCACCGCTCCCACCTGCAACGCCAAGGGTCAGGAGAAGCGCACCTGCGTCTGCGGTGCTGCCCAGTACCGTGACACCGACAAGACCGGCCACGACTATGAAGCCGTTGTAACTGCACCCACCTGCACCACCCTGGGTTACACCACTTATACCTGTACCGTCTGCGGCGACACCTACAAGTCTGACTTTGTGGAGACCATTGGCCATAAGTACACGGAAGAAGTGGTTGCCCCCACCTGCACCGATATGGGCTACACCATCTTCACCTGCCACTGCGGTCACCGCTATGAGGGCAACTTCGTCGCTCCCACCGGCCATAAGTTTGGTGAATGGACCGTGACCAAGGAAGCCACCTGCGTAGAGAACGGCGAAGAAACCCGCACCTGCGCCTGCGGCGAGACTGAGACTCACTCCACCTTCAAGACTGACCATAAGTATGAGACTGCTGTAGTTGAACCCACCTGTACCGAAGTCGGTTACACCAACCACATCTGTACCGTCTGCGGCCACAACTACATCACTGACCTGACCCAGCCTACCGGTCACGACTACGAAGCTACCGTGACCGCCCCCACCTGCACCGAGGACGGCTACACCACTTACACCTGTACCGTCTGCGGCGAGAGCTATGTGGACGACATCGTTCCCGCTACCGGTCACACCTTCGGTGAATGGGTTCTCACCACCGAGCCCGGTTGCACCGAAGCTGGCGAGGAAATCCGCTATTGCGCCGACTGCGACGCCACCGAGACCCGTGAAGTCGCTCCCGTCTGCCTCGCTGAGAAGTTCACTGATGTTGACACCAAGCAGTGGTATCATGAGGGTGTCTGCTATGTCATCCGCAACGGTCTGATGAACGGCAA
>SVLX01000025.1 GCA_015067725.1 Oscillospiraceae bacterium
TTAACAACACACCGAGTGGAACGATGAATACAATTGAGTATGCAATCAAGCAGAATGTACCAGTAGAATTTATTAAGGGGTGAGTTAATGCGAAGAATTATCCTTGTCCTCATGATGGTAGCGCTGCTGTTATCTTTAGTGGCCTGTTCTGATGTCAGCACCCCAGAGCCAGAGCGTTGCAGCGTATGCGACTACATTCCCAGCCATGCACCGTGCCTGATTAACCTCAACACAGGTGAGGTTGGAGAGATTGCGCTCTACGAACCGCATCACACCTTGGTGGGTGAAATCGCAGAGGAACAGCGAGGCGGTTACTTTAGCTTTATGTCCGTTGCCGGACTTCGGGGGCACCTGGATGCTTGTGTGCCGGAAGCCCATATCACCGTCCCAGATGGAGTTGAAAAGTACGAGGAGAAGCATTTTTGTAGTACCTGCCGAGAACTATTGGGGACCTACGCAGAGTGCGGCTTCGTCCTGGCGGATTTGAGGAATCCTGAAACACCTACGATCTATCCAGTTGAGGCCGGTACGGAGTTCGAGGTTCGATGCTACAAGGTTTTCGTAACCGAAGATGCCGAGGGAGAGTTGGATATTGCTGTGCTTGGATCAATTCCGACCGACGAATAGGAACTCACTCTTTCTTAACTCTGTGATGCCTTGACCACAATGACACTTTTCCTCTGACAATGAAACTTTTACAGCCACAATGAAACTTACCCAATCACGCTGAAACTTTCCTTCTGAGTTAGTTTCAGCGTGACTTTATATGGGCAAAAAATCGCTCAAAAACAAGACTTGAGACTGCACACCCGACAGCACAATGAAACTTACCCTAAAATAGAAAAAGCCGAAAACCCCTGTCCTGCAAAGATTTTCGGAAAAAGAAAAAGTCTGATAGTTTGCGATACTCTCGTATCAAAACTATCAGACTTATTTGGTGGAGGCGAGGGGAATCGAACCCCTGTCCGAAAGCAACTTGACAAGAACTTCTCCGGGCGCAGTTTGTTATTTACATTCCCTCATCCCGGCGGGAACAAACACTCTACGGGACTTGGTAGCTTCATGATGCGTGGTATGGGCAAAGCTTACCATACGCACGGGCTCCACTCAAATCACACCCGAGCCCGGCTCGTGGACCTTCCGGGGCGGATGGGCGCCTAATTAGGCAGCCTTTGCAACGTAAGCGTTGTCAGTTAATTTTAAAAGGTACCCGTTTTATCGTGGTCAGGTGCCACGGCCCGCTATTCCAGCCTCACTACCCCCGTCGAAACCAGTACGCCCCCAGATAAAAAGGCTCTAATCCGCAAAAGAAGATGAAGTTGGAAACCCGACCGGACCGGAGAAGCCCGGTCGGGGATTGGGTGATGGTTTAGAATCTGCCGAAGGGATCGGGCAGCTTATTGGGCTCGGGATAGGTCTCGCCTTGGGTATCAACGGTGATGGAGCGAATCTTCTGCTCGGTCTGGGGCCGGTCGGAGCGGTCGGTCTTCACAGAAGCGATACGGTCCACAACCTCCATGCCACTGGTGACCTTGCCAAAGGCGGCGTACTGACCGTCTAAGTGCTTGGCATCGGCATGCATGATGAAGAACTGACTACCGGCGGAGTTGGGGGACTGGGCACGGGCCATGGACAGAACACCCCGCTTGTGCTTCTGGGGATTGTCCACGCCGTTAAACAGGAATTCGCCCTTGATGCAGTAGCCGGGGCCACCAGTGCCGGTGCCTTCGGGACAGCCGCCCTGAATCATGAATCCGGGGATGACCCGGTGGAAAATCAGACCGTCATAGAATTTCTTCTGTACCAGAGAGATGAAATTGTAAACGGACTGGGGGGCCTTATCGGGATAGAGTTCAGCGGTGATGATGCCGCCGTCTTCCATTTCAATGGTGATGATGGGGTTCATGGTCAGTACCTCTCTTTCATGGCCCGGTCCATCTGCCGTTTTGCGTCTTTCACGGCGGCGTCCTGGCGCTTATCATATAGCTTTTTGCCCTTGCACAGACCCACAGAGACCTTGACCCGGGCATTTTTGAAGTATACGGAAATGGGAATCAGGGTATAGCCATCCTGCTTGATTTTGCCATACAGCCGGTTGATTTCCTGCTTGTGCATCAAAAGGCGGCGTGGACGGCGGGGATCTTTGTTGAAGATATTACCCTTCTCATAGGGGGAGACGTGCATTTGATTGACGAAAATCTCCCCATTTTTAATGCCGCACCAGGCGTCCTTCAACGACAATGTACCGGCACGGATAGACTTAACCTCGGTGCCGAACAGTTCGATGCCGGCTTCGTATTCTTCTTCCACGAAGTATTCATGGTAGACCTGACGATTCTTCGACATGACTTTAATTCCTTTGGGCTCCAAGCTGTTGACACCTCCTTGCCGGATAATCTTATTCCATTATATCACGCTTGTCAAGCTTTAATCAGTATTTTTTCCAAATCTTTCACATTCCGGAGCAGGTGGGTGCTTCTGGCGGTCATTCCTGCCTCAATTTCCGGGATGTTTCGTCCGTTCCAGCCGGCCCAGGCGAAGTCCACGCCCCGGCTTTTGGCCATTTCCCATCCGGTGGGCAGGTCATCCACCACCAGCATCTCCCGTGGCGAAAACCCATAGCGGCGCATCAGGTCATCCAGCGCATAGGGGGCGGGTTTTCGTTGCTCCGGCCCTAAGTTCCAGTCATAGATGTTATCGGGACAGAATCCGAAGTGCGCTTCGTAATCTCTCAGGATATTCTCCCGGGCAGAGTGGGAGGATACGCTGACCAGACCGCCTGCTTCCCGGTATCGGATGAGTTGCTCCTTCATCCCCGGAAATGCCGGGGGAAGGTGATCCATGGCATAGTTTAACCAGATTTCATACTGTATCCTAAATTCCCGGTCATCGAAGCCAAAGTGATTTGCGCACATCTGACTGAAGCCCTCCCGATAGGTCCACAGGGAGAACTCCTCCGGGCTGACGGTCATTCCGGGGCGCAGTACCCGCAGTGCTTCCAGGAAGGCGGGATAGTTTACGGTGGATTCACTGCGCACCACAGTGTCGTCGTGGTCCAGCACCAGGCAGCGATATCTTAGCATACTGCGTCTCCTTGATTTTTTTCATCCATCATATAGAATCATCGGGAGACTGTCAAGGGGCAACCGGGTAAAATTTCCGGAACTTCCTGCACTTTCCGGCCAAGGTGGCTTGCAAAATAAGACGGGCTGTGTTATAATAGAACAAAAGTTCGAAAGTCGGTGGAACTATGGAAAAAGCGCAGAAGATCGAGGTCATCGCCATACACGGCACAGACGGGCAGATTCGCCCCCTGCGGATTCGCTTTGCCGGAGAAGATCACCAGCTCCACCGACTCTGCATTGATCAGATTGTCAGCACCCGGGAGGTTATCTATGTGGGTATTGAGGCCATGATTTACCTCTGCCGGGCACAGGAAGAAAACCGGGAGCGGATATTTGAGCTACGTTATAATATCCGCAGTCATGATTGGCATTTGCTCAGATGGGTTTGCTGAGGATGTGAAAGGAAACAAAGAAAGGGAGTGGGCAACTGTGCCGGAGCAGGTTGTTTTCCATATTGATGCCAACAGTGCCTTCCTCTCCTGGACGGCGGCGCACCGGGTTCTGGTTTTGGGGGAGAAAGAGGACCTGCGGGAGATTCCTTCTGTGGTGGCTGGGGACAAAGAATCCCGGCACAGCATTATTTTGGCCAAAAGTATCCCGGCAAAGAAATTCGGCATCCAGACCGGAGAACCACTGTTTCAGGCGTTGGAAAAATGCCCCGGGCTGAGGGTGGTTGAGCCGGATTATGGGCTGTATGTGGAGTGTTCCCGACGTATGGTCGGAATTCTGCGGCAGATTGCCCCGGCGGTGGAGCAGTACTCCATTGACGAGGTCTGGGCAGACATGACCGGGACGGAATCTCTCTATGGTCCGCCGGTGCAGGCGGCGCACATGATTCGTCTGCGGATTTTGGAGGAACTGGGGTTTACGGTGAATATCGGGGTTTCTTCCAATAAACTGCTGGCCAAAATGGCGGGAGATTTGGAGAAACCCAACAAGGTGCATACCATGTTTCCTGACGAAGTCCCTGACAAGATGTGGCCCATGCCGGTGCGGGAGCTATTCATGGTCGGTCCGGCAACAGAGAAGAAACTGCACCGCATGGGTATCGATACCATTGGAGATTTGGCTGCGGCAGATGTATCGGAATTGCGCCGGAAACTGGGGAAATACGGCGATGCCATTTGGCACTCCGCCAATGGGAGAAATGCAGAGATGGTCAGTGCCACACCACCGGCAAACAAGGGCTATGGCAATTCCATTACCCTGCCCAGAGATGTAACGGATATGACTACCGCCTGTCAGGTGCTGCTCAGCCTCTGTGAGACGGTGGGGATGCGCTTGCGGCGGGACAAAAAGAGCTGCGGCTGTATGACCGTGATGGTAAGAACCGCTGAGTTTCATCATTTTGCCCACCAGAAGCAACTGGGTGGCGCGACGGATATTACGGCAGAGCTGTACAAAGCGGCTTGCCAAACTCTGCGGGAGCTGTGGGACGGGCATACCCCTCTGCGGCAGATGGGGGTACAGGTGACCAAACTGTCTGACGAGCGATACTGCCAGTTTGACCTGTTTTCTGCGGTAGACCCAATCCAACTGGAGCGGCGGGCGAAGCTGGATACCACTGTAGATGACCTCCGTGAGCGGTTTGGGGAAGATATTGTCCGCAGAGCACGGTTTCTCAATGGCAAGGTGGTGCATATGGCCGGTGGATTGGCCAAAGAGCGGCGCACTGGCATGACAAAAGAGGTCTGAAACAACAGACCGGAAAAAGATGTATCCGGGGATTGGCACTGTCCACCCCGGATACATCTGTTTTACTCCATTAAGAAGAACAAGGCAATGGTCAGAAGCGGGTCTGGAGCCGACTCCGAACCGTCATTGAGCAACAACAGCAGAATCAACAGCATCAACAAGTCCCCGGTGTCCATGTTCTTAGGCAGTAGCCCGGAGAGAAAACCGGAGGCATTTGAAGGCGCGGGGGAAGGGACACAGCAGTCTTGCCGGGGCTGTTCAACCACAGGATGCTCAGGGGGACAGTGGGGCTGTGGTTGCGGGCATTGAGAATGGTTGCGGGCAGATTCGCTGGATTCGGGCACTCTGTCCCGGCGGAAGCCGCCGTCCTGCCGGGGGGTATAGCGGTTATACATGGAAATCACCTGCCTGATGAGTCCCCTTGGACACATTCCCCAAAGCCTGCCCGGCCAGCCGGGACATCCGGGCAATCTGGATGGCCCGCTCCAGTTTCCTTGCCCGCTCAGGACGAATAAAAGGCTTCAGTGCCTGGATCAATGCCTGCTGCCGCTCATCGCCACCCATGCGCTGGGACATTTGCAGGAGAGTGCCCATGAGCTGTCTGGGATCAGGTTGGGGAAAAGCATCCATGGTGGGCATATGGAATTGGGGGACAGCTCCACCGGAAAACGCCGGGGCGGCCTGCTCCGATGCCGGAGAAACCGGTGAAATCCCTTCAGGCAGAGGCGCAGACGCGGTCTGCCCGTTCTGAAGACCCAAACTTTGCGCAAGTGCGGCCACCTGATTCATAATCTGGGGGTTGGCCATGGCTTGTTGCAGAATTGCGGAGAGGTCAGCCAAGAGCGCCACCTCCCTGCAACTGCCGCAGTAAGGCCAGGATGGCTTTGTCCCGGGTTAGCGGCTCCAAAAGGGCATTGGCTTTGGCACTGTCTCCGGCTTGAGCGGCATCCAATGCCTGCTGCAGAATGGCGGGATCGGTTTGCCGGAGAAGAGAGAAAAGCTGTTGCCCCTCCGGTGAGCCCATAATTCTGGTCAGGGCGGTGGGAGAATAGTTGGAATTTTCCTTCATTTTGATTGCCTCCTGTCCAAATTCCTGCTATAATAGAGAAAAACCAGCAGGGTACCAGATTTCCTGGTATACTATATGCAGACACAGGGAGGTTCGTGAACCATGAAACTGCTGATTCTCTCCGATTCTCACGGCAATGTGGACGCCATGGTTGCCGTCGCAAATAAAGAATGTCCCGATGGGATTATCCATCTGGGGGACTGCTGGCGGGATGCCACGGAACTAAAGAGACAACTGCCCCGGATTCCCATGTACCGGGTTCCGGGCAATTGTGACAGCTATAGCTGGACAGCGGGGAGCGAGGACATTCTCACCTGGAAATTTCAGGATGTCACCGTCTATATGACCCACGGGCATCACCACAACGTGAAGATGTCTCTGCTCAGGTTGCATCTTGCCGCAAAAGAAGCCGGGGCGCAGGTGGCCCTCTTTGGTCACACGCACCGGAGTTATTATGAAGACCATGACGGCGTTACCCTGATGAACCCCGGAACTTGCGGCAGTGTCATGGGAACTTATGGTATCCTGATGATTAACGGCGGGAGCTACAGCGGAGAAATCCGAAAAATCCACGGGGACTGAAAGGGGAGACAACAATGATTCTGACCATTGACATTGGCAATACCAATATTGTACTGGGCGGTGTGCGGGGTGAGGAAATCCTGTTTCAAGCCAGAATGGTAACGGACACCATCAAAACCTCCGACCAGTACTGTGCTGAGCTGAAAACCATGCTGGACCTTTTTGAGGTCAAGCCCGGCGATATTGAGGGGAGCATCGTGGCTTCCGTTGTGCCTCCGGTACTCAACTCCGTACGGACGGCCATTCGTAAGCTGACCGGAAAGAATTGTCTGGTGGTTGGCCCGGGACTCAAGACCGGGCTGAATATCAAGATTGATAACCCCGCCCAGACCGGTGCAGACCTGGTGGTGGCGGCGGTGGCGGCTCTGCGGGAGTATAAGCCTCCCATGATTCTGGTGGATATGGGTACGGCCACGACCATTTCCGTTCTCAATGCCGAGGGGGCATTCATCGGTGGCTGTGTCTGTCCCGGGGTCAAGGTCTCTCTGGATGCATTGACCAACAAAACTGCCCTGCTTCCCGGAATTAGTCTTGATCAGCCCAGGAAGGCAATTGGTCGCAACACCATCGACTGTATGCGCAGCGGCATTATGCTGGGTACTGCCTGTATGTTGGATGGGTTGATTCAGCGGATGGAAGAGGAACTGGGTATGGAAACAACGGTCCTGATGACTGGCGGAATCGGCAAGTTTATTCTGCCGCTGTGTCGCAGAGAGATGATCTTTGAAGAGGATCTGCTGATTAAAGGTTTGGCAATCCTCTATCATGAGAACAAAAAATAAGAGGTATAACCATGCGGAGAAGAAATGGACCGATTTTTGAACCGGATAAGACCTTCCTGAAGCCTAAATTGGCCAGAGAACTGGCACTGACTTATGGCACACCACTGTTCGTATATGACCGAAAGACTTTGGAGGCACAGGTTGCCCGGGTAAATGCGGCGTTTTCCTGGAATCCGGGACACAAAACCATATTTCCGGTTCGCTATTTGCACAACCCGGCGGTTCTTCGGGTCCTTCATCAGGCCGGATGCCGCCTGCTTTGCGGCAATGCTGTGGAGTTGAAGCTTGCGCTGATGGCCGGTGTACCGGGAGAGGACTTATTCTTCAGCGCGTTTTTTCCTGACAGTGCGTCACTGGAATTGGCACTGTCTTGCGGAGCGACCATCATCCTTGATCGGGGCGAACAACTGGAGGATATCCCGCTTCATGTGTATGGAAACCGGGTGCTTTGCCTGAGCGTCAATCACGAGCAAATCCAGCAGAGTATACTGCGTTCCAAAAGGTTGATCCATTCCAAACTGGGTATGGCTGAACAGGAGTTGATGCATACCATCAGCAGAGCCCAAAGCAGAGGGTTTAAGCGATTTGCCGTTGTGATGGATGCCGATAATATTGGTGTAGATATAGGTTCGATGTCTCTGATGACCAAATATTTGCTGTATATTGCCCATAAGGTACAGTTTGAGCTGGGAATCCGGCTGAGGTGGTGCCAGATTGGCAGAAATATGCACTGGCCCAATGTCCACGAACCGTCACCTGTGCACATAGAAAAAGAAGTTCCGCTGGTTCGTCAAAAATGGGAATTCTTTGCTGCCGAGGAAGATGGCTGGGCAATTCCCATATTTACGCAGGTGGGAAGCTATCTGACCATGCCTGCAGGGCTGTACATCACCCGGGTATTGGGGATCAAGAAAAACAGCATCATCCATGTGGGTACGGATGGCGGCTTCGCGCATATGCCCAAAGGTACGGTCTTTGGTCGGCATTACCACACCTCAAAGGTTGGTGACTACCGGCTTGACGACCGCAAAACCGTTCATTTGGTGGGGAGAATTCAGGAAAACATAGATGTGCTCACCAAAAGACAGTGCCTGCCGCCGCTTAAAACCGGTGACCTGGTGGTGCTTCATGATGCGGGCGCATATGGTCGGTCCAATTCCAGTAATTATGGCGGCACACTTCGCTGCCCGGAAATCCTCTTGGACACGGATGGCCCGCGACTTATCTCCCGCCGTGAGACCTTTGATGACTACATTGCCTGCTTACAGAGAGATTAACAGCAATGCCAAAAAGCAGAGCATCACCGCACCCAGTCCCAGAGAGACAATTACATCCAGAAACCAGGACAGGGAAGAGGAGAATCTGTGTTTCCGAACGCCGGGGTATCTTACGGCAGCGGGGATGGTTACCACCGCATACACCGGACTTTTGCGGTGGCGGGTCTTGGTAACATAGGGCGTGTATGGGATCATCTTTGCCATTGGGAATTCCTCCTTCAAATTTTGTAAGCACATTCTACCATCTGGAGTGTGCGATAAAATGCACTTTCATAGGACGGAAATTCATCTTCAGATGCAAACCGGGACGACAACACAAATGTATCTTTGGTGAGAGATGATGGGCGATCAACTGGGGGAGTCGGCGCTTAACCGGCTGACTTCGGAGGAAAATTTCGGCTTTTTGGGATTAAGTCTGCGAAACAGCTTGCATTTGGCGGTTAAAATTGCTATAATAGACCAATTCTATAGAAATTACTATGGGCGAGGTTCAACTTGTGCATTTAAAAGCATTGGAATTACAGGGATTTAAATCATTCCCTGATAAAACGATTATTCAGTTTGGCGCTGACATTACGGCTATTGTTGGTCCTAATGGCAGCGGTAAGTCCAATATCTCCGACGCCATTTTGTGGGTCATGGGTGAGCAAAGCACCAAGACCCTCCGGGGTGCAAAGATGGAGGACGTTATTTTCGGTGGTACGCAGAAGCGAGCTCCGGTGGGATTTGCTGAGGCAACCCTGATTTTGGACAACACAGACAGGGCGCTTCCTTATGACTCCGATGAGGTTATGGTCACCCGCCGGTTTTACCGCTCCGGAGACAGTGAATTTTACATCAATCGCCAGTCCGCCCGCCTGCGGGACATCCATGAGCTGTTTATGGATACCGGTTTGGGACGAGAGGGCTACTCCAACGTCAGTCAGGGCAGAATTGATGAGATTCTTTCCCGAAAGAGCACCGACCGCCGGGAAATCTTTGAAGAAGCGGCAGGTATCTCCAAGTACCGCCACCGCAAGGAAGAAACCGAGCGAAAACTGGCCAATACAGAAGACAATCTCCTGCGTATCGGCGATAAAATTGCGGAGCTGGAGCTGCAGCTTGAGCCGTTGCGGGTGCAGTCCGAAAAGGCAAAGCGGTATCTGAGCCTGAAGGCAGAGTTGCGCAGTCTGGAGGTTACGGTCTGGCTGGAAAATCTGGAGAAGCTGGCCGCCGCCGCCAAGAAGGCGGAAGAAGACTATGCCTCATCCTCTTTTGTGCTGGAGCAGGAGCATTTGGCTCTGGATGAACTCTACCGGCGGGCAGAAGCACTGACGGCGGACCTGCGTGGGCAGGATGGACAGATTGAAGCTTTCCGTGGTGAGTGTGCCGCTTCTGAAGCTGACGGACGACAATTGGATGGCCAGATCGCTCTGCTTAGGGGCAGAGTGCAAAACAACGACGACAACATTGCCCGGATTCAGGAAGAACTGAGTCAGCAGGACGACCGCAGTCTCTCCCTCGACCAGCAGATTCGTGCCGGTGAAGAACGTATCGCGGCAATTGCCCAATCCCTGATGGGTCTGAACGCTGAATTGGAAGATGCGCTTGAGCAGATTCGGCATATGACCGCCAATGCGGAGGGCATTACCCGCAGATTTCTGGAGCTCCGGGGAAAAGAGTCCGGCTTCCTTGCTCAGATTGCCGGACGTCAGGCCGATGTAGCCGCTTTGGAGGCATCCTCCGCGCAGGCACAGGAACGGGAAACAGAACTCAGCGCCGACCTTGCATCCGGCGAGTCCCGGAGAAAAGAGGCCGCCGGCGCACTGGAGATTTGCCGCAAAGCGCTCCGGGAAGCAGAGGCACAGGTTCAGGTTCACACCAACACCATCGCCGGATATGAACTGCGCCGCTCCGGAAGACTTCAGCGCAGGGACGATATCGGCGAAAAACTCCGGCAGTGCTCAGTTCAGTTGGATGCAGTGTCTGCCAAAGCCAGAGTTTACCGGGCTATGGAGTCGGACTACGAAAGCTATAACAAATCTGTCCGGGGCATTATGCAGGAAAGCCGCCGGGGTACATTGCGGAATATCCACGGCCCGGTCTCCCGCCTCATTCAAACGGACGATGAATTTACAACGGCTATTGAAATCGCTTTGGGCGCGGCCATGCAACAGATTGTTGTGGACAGTGAGGCAGACGCCAAAGCCGCCATCGCCTATTTAAAGCGCACCAACGGCGGCAGAGCCACATTTCTGCCCTTAAGTGCCATTTCGGGCAGAGTCCTGCGGGAAGATGGGGTGGAATCCTGCCGGGGCTATGTGGGCATTGCTTCGGAGTTGGTTCGCTGCGAGCCCAAGTATCAGAGCATTATTGACAGCCTCCTGGGGCGTATCGTTATTGCGGAGGATTTGGATGCCGCCATTGCCATGGCAAAAAAATTCCACAGCCGATTCAAAATCGTCACTTTGGATGGCCAGGTGATGAATCCGGGCGGCTCCATGACCGGTGGCTCTGTGGCTAAAGAAGCGGGTATCTTGTCCCGCGCCAATGAACTGAAACGATTGACACAGGACGAGCAAAAATTACTTTCTCAGAAGGATATTCTGAGTGCCCAAATGACAGAGGCACAGCGGGCGGTAGACCAAACGGAATACGAGCTGTCCACGGCTAAAGAGCAACTGCGCGCTGCTCAGGATGATGTGCTCTACCGTCAGGGTGAGGAGAAACAGCACTTGGTGCTTCTGCAGGCATTGGAGGATGCTTACGCCGCCGCCGTAAGAGAACAGACTTCCCTTCGGGAGCGGATTCGCGCTGACCGTGAGCGTGCCGCCACGGCAAAAGGGCAGATGGAGATGCTGTCTTATCAGTTGGAGGACACCCGCCGGGCACTGGAATCGCTTAGCCAGGATCAATCCGATGCCGCCCGCCGTTCCGAGGAACTGACGATGGTCATGACCCAGAAGAAGACGGAGATTGCGGCACTGGAGGCAGAGAAGCAATCCGTCAACGAAAATATAGAACAGCTTACTTCTCTGGCGGATGCCCTCCGGGGTGACCGGGAAAAGAAACTGGCTCTTGCGGAATCTTACCGGGAGGACAGTGCTCAGCTTGAGGGCGAGATTACCAGACTGACAACCCGGAAACAGGAGAATGAAGCCCTGACCCGGGAGAAAAAAGCCAAACTCCATGGGGCAATGGAGTTTCGGGCAAAGACTGAAGCGGATAAGACAAAAGCTGAGCGGGAGGCACAGGAGAAAAATAAGTCAATCCTGACTATGGAGCGAGCCTGTGCCCTGCTGGAGCAAAAGCGGGCAACAACTGCTATGGAAGAACGGCAGGTCATTGATAAACTCTGGGACAACTACGGTCTGACCCCCAGTACCGCCGAGGATGAGCGGGTGGAGATTGAGTCTGTTGCCGCCGCTAACCGGCAGATTTCTGACCTGAAGCGCAAGTTGTCTTCCATCGGTACACCCAATTTGGGTGCCATCGATGAATATGCCCGGGTCAATGAGCGCTATTCTTATCTGGCAGAACAACGGGACGACGTCCTGACTGCCAAACGGGAGCTGGAAAGCATTATCCGCAACATTACCGCAGAGATGACCCGGATTTTCGTGGCAGAATTCAATAAAATCGACCAATACTTCCAGCGAACCTTTGTGGAGATGTTTGGTGGCGGTAAGGGTGCACTGATTTTGGAGAATCCGGACGAACCTCTGACCTGCGGCATTGAGATTCGGGTACAGCCTCCCGGAAAACAGCTCAAAACCATCACCCTGTTGTCCGGTGGTGAGAAAGCTTTTGTGGCCATTGCCCTGTATTTTGCTATTCTGCAGGTTCGTCCCACGCCCTTCTGTATGCTTGACGAGATTGACGCGGCGCTGGATGACCGGAATGTGGAGCGGTTTGCCGGGTATCTCCATCACCTGTGTGAGAAGACCCAGTTCATCGTCATTACCCACCGTCGCGGCACCATGGAAATGGCTGATGTGCTCTATGGCGTAACCATGCAGGAGCAAGGTGTGTCCAAGATTCTGCATATGGACCTCAACCAGATGGAGCAGGAACTGGGTATTGTGGAGTGATAAAGAAGCCGAGTGAAAGGGGTACCGAAATGTTGATACAGGTGGATACCTTTGAACAACTGGATTTTTACGGGCTGATGGATGTCTACATCGAAGGAAACCGGGAAAACGCAGAGTACTTCTATGGCGGCGAAGCACAGGAACGGGCACTACAGCTTGCGACGATTGATGCACTGGCCTATCTGCGGGAGGACTTCTTCAAAAAGCCCGGCGCAAGATACTATATCTGGCAGGAGGCAGGGGAGTATACCTCAGCTCTGCGGGTGGAGTACTTTGAAGATGGGCTTCTTCTGGAGGCGCTGGAGACCCGCCCGGATTTGCGCCGA
Organism: Oscillospiraceae bacterium; assembly: GCA_015067725.1. Classification (GTDB taxonomy): domain Bacteria; phylum Bacillota; class Clostridia; order Oscillospirales; family Oscillospiraceae; genus Faecousia. The sequence goes on from SVLX01000025.1 coordinate 12,927, forward strand.
ATGGGTTATGGACAGAAGCTGATGACCGCAGTATTGGCGCAGTTGCCGAAAGGCACCCATGTCTACAGCCATGTGGCCAAATGGAATACACCGTCTCTGGCCATACACAGTGCCTGCGGGTTTTTGCGGTATCTGGATTACAGTGTCGAATCTGACGGCACGATTTCAAACGATCATGTGACCTTTAAGGTTACAGTATAGAAGGAGAAAGTAACTATGGGACTTTTTGATAAAATTAAAGCCGGACTGGAAAAGACCAGAAAAGCGGTGGCCAACACCATTGGCAGTATTTTTACCGGATTCTCCAATCTGGATGATGAGTTTTATGACGAACTGGAAGAGAGCATGATTTTGGCCGATATGGGCGTGGATACCTCTTGTAAGGCCGTTGAACTGCTCCGCAAGCGGGTCAAGGAGCTGAAACTCAAGGACACGGAAGAAGCCAGAAATGCACTGAAGGATATTCTGGTGGAGATGCTGAGTGTGGGCGACACCGACCTGAAGTTGGACACCAGACCCTCCGTGATTCTGGTCATCGGTGTAAATGGTGTGGGCAAAACCACCACAATCGGCAAATTGGCCAGACAGATTTCTGAAGATGGGAAAAAGGTGCTGATGTGCGCCGCCGATACCTTCCGTGCCGCCGCCGCCGACCAGTTGGAAATCTGGGCAGGTCGCGCCGGTGTGGAGATTGTCCGTCAGCACGAGGGCGCTGACCCGGCTTCCGTGGTCTTTGACGGCATTCAGGCGGCCAAAGCCAGAAATACGGATGTAATCATCATTGACACTGCCGGAAGACTGCACAATAAGGCCAACCTGATGAACGAGCTGAATAAAATCAGCCGGATCATTGACCGGGAACTGCCCAATGCGGACAAAGAAGTTCTGCTGGTGCTGGACGGTACCACTGGTCAAAATGGTCTGATTCAGGCCAAACAGTTTAAGGAGATTGCCGGTGTTACGGCTCTGGCACTGACCAAGCTGGACGGTACGGCCAAGGGCGGCATTGTCATTGCCGTTGCCGATGAACTGCAGATTCCGGTCAAATACATCGGCGTGGGTGAGAAGGTGGACGATCTGATGCCCTTTAACGCCCGGAACTTTGTCGACGCATTGCTGTAAGGGGGAGAACATGAGAAAAGACTTACGAGCCGCAGACCAGCTCAGACCCGTCAGCTTTGAGCTGGGATTCACCAAGTTTGCTGAGGGTAGCTGTCTGGTGCGGGCAGGGGATACGGTGGTCTTGTGCAATGCCTCCGTAGAGGAAAGAGTGCCGCTTCACGTTGCCTCTGGTGGCTGGGTGACTGCCGAATACTCCATGCTCCCCCGGGCAAACCGGGAGCGGAGCAAGCGGGATGTGTCCAAGCTGAAGTTGTCTCCCCGCAGTGCCGAGATTCAGCGACTCATTGGCCGCTCTCTCCGGGCTGTGGTGGATTTGAAGGCACTGGGCATGAGAACCATCACCATTGACTGCGATGTACTTCAGGGTGATGGGGGTACCCGCACCGCATCAGTCACCGGCGGCTTTATCGCACTGGTACTGGCTTGCCGGAAACTAAAGGAAAAAGGACTGCTGACCAGAATGCCCATCATCAACTACGTGGCGGGTATTTCTGCCGGTATTGTGGACAGCGAGGCCATTTTGGATTTGTGCTATGAAGAAGACAGCCGGGCTATGGTGGATCTGAATTGCGTGATGAACGGAAACGGAAACCTGATTGAGATTCAGGGAACCGGAGAGGGCAGACCCTTCACGGTGGAGGAGGAGGCCAAGCTCCTGCGACTGTGCCGGAAGGGCTGTATGGAATTGATTCAAATGGAGAAAGATATACTGGGGGATTTGGGATGAAAATTGTACTGGCCAGCAAAAACCCACACAAAATGATTGAATTCCAGCAGATTCTCGCCCCGCTGGGGATTGAGGTCATTCTGGAATCCCAGTTGGGGATTGATGTGGATGTGGAGGAAACCGGCACCACCTTTGAGGAGAATTCTTTTCTCAAGGCTGAGGCTGTGATGAAGGCAACCGGACTTCCGGCGATGGCGGATGATTCCGGTATTGCAGTAGACGCGCTTAATGGTGAGCCGGGAATCTATTCTGCCCGTTACGGCGGTGACCCCAACTTGGATGACTGGGGGCGGTTGTTGCTCCTGCTGAAGAATATGGAAGATGTCCCCGACGGAAAGCGGCAGGGTAAATTCGTCAGTGCCATTACCCTGGTCTACCCCGACGGCCGCACCATTCAGGTCAGGGGAGAGGTCGCCGGTGAAATCACCCGGGAGGCCAGGGGCCCCGGTGGATTTGGCTATGACCCCATCTTCTATTACCCACCCATGGGCAGAACCTTTGGTGAGGTCAGTGCCGAAGAAAAAAACTCGGTTTCCCACCGTGCAAACGCACTGAAGTTGCTGTACGAGAAACTGTGTGAGGAGAGAGAATATGCTGACAAGTAAACAGAGAGCGGAGCTTCGCGCCCAGGCCAACGGACTGGATACCACCCTGATGGTGGGCAAGGGCGGCGTAACGGAGCAGGTTGTGGCAGAAGCGGAAACCCAGTTGGAGGCCAGAGAATTGGTCAAGGGTCGAGTCTTGGAATCTGCACTGATGAGTGCTCGTGAAGTGCTCGATGCTTTGTGTGAGGCTACCGGCGGTGAGGGAATCAGTACCGTTGGTTCTAAATTTGTGATTTATCGTGAATCTGAGCGGTTGAAGCTGGAGCGCAGACAGGTGGGCAGAGCCAAAATTGCCCCCATCTCCGTAGCCAAGTCCAATCCTGTCCGTAAGGGTGCTCAGGCCCGGAGAAAGGCGGCCAGAGCGGAACGGGAGCGTCGCAATGAGTTCTTCCGTCAGTCTGCCATTGAAAAGTCCATTGAGCGGGAAAAGGAAAAAGCCAAAAGACGGGAAGAGAGATAAGCGTTAAGGAGGAATACCATGGGCCGTATTGGCATTTTCGGCGGGACCTTCAATCCGCCCCACCGGGGTCACATCTCTGTGGCCAAACAGGCTATCTACCTGCTGGAGCTGGACAAACTGCTGTTAATCCCGGCCTCTGTGCCGCCACATAAGACACTGCCGGAGAATTCACCCAGCACGTTGCAGCGCCTTGAGTTGGTGCAGCTTGCCTTTGGAGACATCGACCGCACTGAAATCAGTGACCTGGAGCTTCGTCGGCAGGGGCACAGCTATACCGCCGACACGGTGGAAGAACTGCATCGGATGTATCCGGAGGATGAGCTGTTCCTGATTATGGGAACGGATATGTTCACCTCATTCATGAAGTGGTATCAGCCGGAGAGAATCTGCCGCTATGTTACCCTTGCGGTCTTCATGCGGGAGGATAAAGATTCCCACAGCGCCGGTGAGATGCAGAAATTGGCTGAGGAAATCCGTCAGAAGCTGGGCGGTAAGGTGGAACTGGTGGGCAATGATATTCTGCCTATGTCATCCACCGATGTGCGCCGGATGACGGCTTTTGGCGGGGCGCAGGAGATTCTGCCGGAGAATGTATACCGGAGAATCTGTGACCTGAACCTCTATGGTGTCCGGGAGGACTACCGCGGACTTCCCATGGATGAGCTGGAGCGGCAGGTTGTCTCTCTCCTTGACCCAAAACGGGTACCCCATGTTTTGGGCTGTCGGGATATGGCTGTCCGGCTGGCAGAGCGTTATGGTGTAGATTTGACCGATGCCGCCCGGGCGGGATTGCTCCACGACATCACCAAGGCCGTGCCACCCCAGTTGCAGGTGACTCTATGCCAGGCTCACCATGTGCCGACGGAAGAATACGCCCACGAAAACCCCAAGACCCTCCATGCCTTCACCGGCGCATTGGTTGCCCGGAAGATTTTTGGAGAAAACGAAGCTGTAACCCGTGCCATTTTCAGCCATACCACCGGTTGCGGAGATATGGATACCCTGCAAAAAATCATTTATATTGCGGATTATGTGGAGATGAACCGGGACTTTGACGGTGTGGAAGAACTCAGAGCAATGGCCTTTGAAAATCTGGACAAAGCCATGCTCATGGGTCTGCATATGACCGTGGATTTACTGATCCAGCAGGGGAGAGTGGTGTCTCAGAACTCCCTGAATGCCATTGCCACTCTGGAAAACTCGAATTTTGTGACAGCTTAGGCTGTTTGATAAAGAAGGGAAGATGATACAATGTTAACATCAAAGGAAGTCGCCATTGCTGCCACCAGAGCCCTGGATGCCAAGAAAGGTGTGGGCATTAAGCTCATTCGGGTGGACGATGTCAGTTCCCTGGCGGATTACTTTTTGATCTGCACCGGCAACTCCAATACCCACGTCAAGACCCTGTGTGACGAGGCGGAGTTCGTTCTGGAGGAGCTGGGTGAGAAGATGCTGGGTCGTGAAGGTCACCGTGGCAATACCTGGGAACTTTTGGACTTTGGCAGCGTGGTCATCCATGTGTTCACCGAGGAGGCCAGAGCCTTCTATGATTTGGAGCGGCTTTGGGGTGACGGCGAACAGATTGACCTGAAGGACATTCTGACAGAAGATTAAGTAAGGATTTCAATAAGAGAGGTGCCTGTAAAATGTTTTACGATTTTACCAACATCGAGACAAAATGGCAGAAAATCTGGGAAGAAAAGAATATCTATGCTTCCATCAACGGCAGCGACAAGCCCAAGTTCTTTGGTCTGGTCGAGTTCCCCTATCCCTCCGGTGCGGGTCTGCATGTGGGTCATCCCCGTCCCTATACCGCTATGGACATCATCGCCCGGAAAAAGCGGATGTCCGGCATGAATGTGCTGTTCCCCATGGGCTATGATGCCTTTGGCCTGCCTACGGAAAACTATGCCATCAAGAATCATATCCACCCCAGAGTGGTCACCGAGCGCAACATCACCAATTTCCGACGCCAGCTCAAGGCCCTGGGCTACAGCTTCGACTGGGACAGAGAGATTGATACCACCGACCCCAAGTATTTCAAGTGGACGCAGTGGATTTTCCTGCAGATGTACCACCGTGGTTTGGCATATAAGGCGGAGATGCCTGTCAACTGGTGTACCGGCTGTAAGTGCGTCAAGGCCAATGAAGAAGTGATTGAGGGTGTCTGTGACATCTGCGGCTCTCCCGTTATCCGGAAGAACAAGAGCCAGTGGATGCTGAGAATCACCAAGTATGCCGACCGCCTGATTGACGATCTGGAAGGGCTGGACTTCATCGACCGGGTCAAGGCGCAGCAGACCAACTGGATTGGCCGCAGCTATGGCGCTGAGGTCACCTTCAAGTCTACTCTTGGCGATGACATTCTGGTCTTTACCACCCGCCCCGATACTCTGTTTGGCGCAACTTACATGGTTCTGTCTCCTGAGCATGAGCTGGTGAGACAGTGGATGAGTAAACTGGAGAATGCTGACGAGGTCAGAGCTTATCAGACTGCTGCCGCAGCCAAGAGCGATCTGGAGCGCACAGAGCTGAACAAGGAGAAGACCGGTGTAAAGCTACAGGGCGTTCGCGGTGTGAACCCCGTTAATGGCAAGGAGATCCCCATCTTCATCTCTGACTATGTTCTGGCGACCTATGGTACCGGCGCAATTATGGCTGTTCCTGCCCATGACGACCGTGACTGGGCCTTTGCCAAGGCTTTCGGTTGCGAAATCGTGGAAGTGGTCAAGGGTGGCAATGTGGAAGAAGCGGCCTTTACGCTGAAAGATGATACCGGTATCATGGTCAACTCCGGTTTCCTGGATGGTCTGACCGTTAAGGATGCCATTCCCGTCATCACCAAGTGGCTGGAGGAGCAGGGGATTGGCGCGGCCAAGACCAATTTCAAGCTCCGTGACTGGGTCTTCTCCCGTCAGCGTTACTGGGGCGAACCCATTCCCATTGTCCACTGCGAGAAGTGCGGTACTGTCCCCCTGAAGGAAGAACAGCTCCCCTTGCTCCTGCCTGAGGTGGAGAGCTATGAGCCCACCGACGACGGTGAGAGCCCCCTGTCTGCCATCACCGACTGGGTCAATACCACCTGCCCCTGTTGCGGCGGTCCTGCCAGACGGGAAACCGATACCATGCCCCAGTGGGCCGGTTCTTCCTGGTACTATCTGCGCTATATGGATCCCCATAATGATGAGGCTCTGGCTTCTCCGGAGGCACTTAAGTATTGGAGTCCTGTCGACTGGTACAACGGCGGTATGGAGCACACCACACTGCACTTGCTCTATTCCCGGTTCTGGCATAAGTTCCTGTATGACATCGGTGTGGTTCCCACCAAAGAACCCTACGCCAAGCGCACCAGCCATGGCATGATTCTGGGTCATAACCCCCACTATGTGGGCAATGTGGAGACGCAGGAGGAGAAGGACGAGTTGATTCGGAAGTATGGCAACGATGCCCTGCGTCCTGCCGTCAAGATGTCCAAGTCTCTGGGCAATGTCATAAATCCGGATGATGTGATTAAGGCCTACGGTGCGGACACCATGCGTCTGTATGTCATGTTTATTGGTGACTTTGAGAAGGCTGCCACCTGGTCCTCCGATGCGGTTAAGGGCTGTAAGCGCTTCCTGGACCGTGTCTGGGCCATGGCTGAGGGTGTTACCGACCAGGAGACCGAGTACAGCAAGGCGAATATGAGCGCCATGCACAAGACCATCAAGAAGGTCTCCGGCGACATTGACTCCCTGAAGCCCAATACCGCCATTGCCACATTGATGACCCTGATGAACCAGTTCAGCGATAAGGGTTGTAACCGTGCTGAACTGGAGACCTTCCTGAAACTGCTCAGCCCCTTTGCGCCCCATATCTGCGATGAGTTGTGGGAGATGAAGGGTTTTGAAGGCATCTGCTCCGTTGCTCAGTGGCCCGCTTATGAGGAAGCCCTGTGCCGGGATGCGGAAATTGACATGGCTGTCCAGATTAACGGCAAGCTCCGTGGCACCATTCACATTGCCGCCGACTCTGCCGATGAGGTGGTCATTGCCGCGGCTCAGGCTGAGGAGAAGGTTGCTCGTTTCCTGGAGAAGATGGGCGGCAACATTGTCAAGACCATCGTGGTCAAGAATAAGCTGGTCAACCTGATTGTGAAGGGCTAAGGGACAGACGATGGAAGAACTGAAGGCTTATCTCTATGTGGGCAGACCCATCCGGCTGTCCTCTGCGCGGACGGTTAAGATTGTGCTGATGCCTGTGCTGGTGATCGTTCTTTGCGTTGCCGCCAGTTACTTCATTTACACCACAGACCCGGAGCTGGGACGCATGATTCTGCCGGTGATGGTGGTCTGGGCTGTTCTTGCTTGCGGTACCGCTCTGCCCATGTTGTTGTTGAGCTACATGACAATTATAGATGGCGCGCTGTGCGCCAGGATTTGCGGCGTGATTAACCGGAAGTACAGCAAAGACGAAATTACCCGGGTCTGGCGGGAGAAGGATCAGATCATCATCGGTCTTCGGGGTAACCGCCGGCAGTCGATGCTGGATACCCCCGAAGCCCGGAAGATTCTGGAGCGTTTGCAAATCCCTGTCCAGTAAAGCATCGGAAAAAATCAGGGTTTTTCCAAAAAAATTGCAAAAAATCCCTTGACTTTTTCGGACTCTTGCTGTACAATATGTCTTGCCGTGTTGAGCGGTCCTGTAAGCATCCTGGATTGAGCCGGATGCAACGGAGGGAGGGAAACCAATGTCTGAAATTCGCATCAAGGAGAACGAGTCTCTGGAGAGCGCTCTGAGAAGATTCAAGCGGAGTTGCGCCAAGGAAGGCGTCATCGCTGAAGTCAAGAAGAGAGAGCACTACGTGAGCCCCAGCCTCAAGCGGAAGCAGAAGTCTGAGGCTGCTCGGAAGAACAAGAGAAAGTTCTATTAATCTCCTTCCAGTGCAGCATATTTGCCCATTTAAACGCCCCTCGGCTGTTACGAGGGGCGTTTTTGGTGATATTGTGGCATCATTTACCGAAACTCCCGATAGAGACCAATAGCAAGCTGTACAGCATTTTCATCCAGCGTTGCAAGCATCGTTTCAATTGACTCGCGGCTGTGGTTGAGCAGGATGTCAACGCCTCCTGCATTGGGTCGGGAACGATAAGAACAGCAAAGCTCAGCGTCGGTAAAGACCGGATAGGTTCCGTCCGGGAATGAACGTTGGTCGGCGGCTTGCCCTGTTGCGCCCTGTGCGCCGATATGAATCAGATACGCCCCGGGAGATACATCCAGCCAGACTTTCCGGTTCTTTTGATACAACCGCTCTGGTGGCGTCTGGCAGGGGAGTGGGGAAATAAAGATCGCAGCATCATCTGTTGCATAAGATAACGGCGCACCCAGCATGACACCAATTTCCCTGCAACATTGGCTCAGGGCTGTAGTGAGCAGATTGGTCTCCGGGGTCGCCGGTCGCTCGAAATCCAGCAGTAATCCTGTTGCCTGATTTTCCAGCAGAGACTCCACGATCTCCCGGCAAACCACTTCTGTGCTGTGTCCCTCCCATGGAGTCTGGTCATCCAGTATCAGGAGACTTCCTTTCGGGAGATTGTGGGGAAGATTACTCAAACCTGACCCGTATGAGGAGAAATGGACGGACATCCAGGCGATATTTGAAGGCAATTCCGAAAGAAATGGAAATTCCTGGGCAGAAATTGCAAGAAAGAATGGAATGGACAATAGACAACTCCTCCAGTCTGTGATATAATATGAAATGTAATCCCATGTTTATGAGGAAGAGGAGTCAATTATGTCTTTATCCCTTCTGCCTAAGCTGATGTTTCCGGCACTTACCGCTGTTTCTCCGGAGAAGCTTTATGCCAATGGTATCCGGCTGCTGATGCTGGACTTTGACAATACCATTGTCCCTTATACGACCAATGTTCCTGCGGCTGAAATGGAATATTGGATTCAATCTGCCTTAGCTTCGCCGCTGCAGATTTGTGTCGTTTCAAACTCCAAACGTTCCAGAGTGGTGGAGTTTTGCCGTCGGTATGGGATGGACTGCATTACCCATGCCAGGAAACCCTTCGGTTCGGGTATCCGGCGGTGCATAAGTCGCTATGGCTGTACCCCGGAGACTTCCGCACTGGTGGGCGATCAGATTTATACCGATGTTCTGGGCGGCAATTTGGCCGGCGTGACCTCGGTGCTGGTTCCCGCCATCCACAATCATAATATCTGGCTTAAGCTCCGCCACCTGCTGGAGCAGCCATGGATCTTTGCAGCAAAGAAAAGGAGTGTTCAACCATGAAAAATCTGGACAAGTACAAATCTCTCTTAACCGGCGATGTGGACGGCTTACTGCTGACCAGCCGCTACAGCCGCCATTATGCCGCGGAATTTGACATTGCTGAGGGCGTCGCCGTGGTGAGTGCCAAGGGTTGCCAGTATTTTACCGACAGCCGCTACATTGAGTCCGCTGAGAAGGATCTCAAGGGTTTTGAGGTTCTGGTGGTGGATGGCAGTCACAGCTACTTTGACCGCATCAACCAGTTCTGCGAGGCCAACGGCGTCAAGACCCTGGGCTTTGAGCAGAAGTATCTGACCGTGGCTGAGTTCCAGTCCTATGAGAAGCGTCTCACCGCCGCTCTGATGCCTTATCAGGAGCAGATTGATGCTTTCCGTGCCACCAAGGAGCCCTGGGAGCTGGACCTGATGGTCAAGGCACAGGAAATCACCGATAAGGCGTTCGCTGAGATTCTTGGCCGCATCCGTGTGGGCATGACCGAGAAGGAACTGGCCGCTGAGCTGATTTACTGTCTGCTGAAGAATGGCGGCGAGGGCCTGTCTTTTGACCCCATCGTGGTTTCCGGCCCCAATACCAGTATGCCTCATGGTGTCCCCGGTGAGCGCAAACTGCAGGAAGGTGACTTCATTACCATGGACTTTGGTGTCCTCTATCAGGGCTACTGCTCCGATATGACCCGTACCGTGGCGCTGGGTTATGCCACTGAAGAAATGGAGAAGGTCTATAATACCGTTCTGGAGGCACAGCTTGCCGGTATTGCCATCTCCAGAGCTGGCGTGATTGGTGCCGATGTGGATGGTGCCGCCCGTAAGATCATTACCGATGCCGGCTATGGTCCCTACTTCGGTCATGGCTACGGTCACAGCCTGGGTCTGGAGGTCCATGAGTCTCCCAGCCCCAACAGCCGGAACACTGCCCCGATTCCCTGTGGCGCTGTCTGCTCTGCTGAGCCCGGTATCTATCTGCCCGGCAAGTTTGGCGTCCGGATTGAGGACGTTGTGGTCTTCCAGGAGGGCGGTTGCCGCATTTTGACCGCCAGCCCCAAGAATTTGATTGTTGTTCCCGTGGAAAAATAAATAAAAATGCTTGCATTCTGAGCCAATATACGTTAGAATAGCATAGAGATTTATCCAAATGGTTCACCTGACCCGTTTGCATAATATTAGGAGGATAAAGATATGATTTCTGTTAGCGATTTCCGCAACGGCGTTACCTTCGACATGGATGGCAAGGTAATGCAGATCGTAGAATTCCAGCACGTTAAGCCCGGTAAGGGCGCTGCTTTCGTCCGCGTGAAGATGAGAAACGTCATCACCGGCGGCGTGACGGAGACTACCTTCAACCCCAGTGACAAGTACCCCACCGCTTATATTGAGCGCAGAAAGATGGAGTACTCCTATTCCGATGGCGACCTGTACTACTTCATGGATATGGAAACCTTTGAGATGACTCCCATTGAGCGCGAACTGCTGGGTGATGCCTTCAAGTTCGTCAAGGAGAACGATACCTGCACGGTTATGTCCTATAAGGGCAAGGTCTTCGGTCTGGAACCGCCCAGCTTTGTCGATCTCGTCGTTGCCAAGACTGACCCTGGTTTTGCCGGCAACACCGCCACCAACACCCTGAAGCCCGCTACGCTGGAGACTGGCGCCGAGGTTAAGGTTCCCCTGTTCATCAATGAGGGCGACAAGATTACCATCGACACCCGCACCGGCGAGTACCTGAGCCGTGCCAAGGGCTAAACCTACCGCATATTCCAAACAAACCACTAAAGGAGAACCACTATGACACTTTCTGAGAAGTCCGCGTACCTGAAGGGCCTGATGGAAGGCATGAAGCTGAACACCGAGACCAATGAGGGCAAGCTCCTTGCCGCCATTGTTGACCTGCTGGGTGATATGGCTAAGACGATTACCGACGTGGAGGAGACCACCCTGGCAATCTCTGATGAACTGGACGACATCGAAGAGGATCTGGACGAAATCTATGATTATCTCTCTGATGAGGACGAGGATGACGAGGATTTTGATGACGACGACGATGATGACGACGATGACGATTATGACGATGACGACTTCGATTTCGACGATTCCATCATCTATGAAGTCACCTGCAAGTGCGGAGAAGTGATCAACTTCGACGACGAAATCCTGGAGAAGGGCAGCATGAAGTGCCCCAACTGCGGCGAACTGCTGGAGTTCACCACTGAGGATATCGAAGAATAATTGCAGAGCCCTCCCACCGATACTTGGTGGGAGGGCTTTTTTACGAAAATGCCGGCGGTGTTACGTTGAGTTCTCCCTGCTTTTCGCTGCCGGGCGAGGGCTCAGAGAGGCTGATAAACATTCTCGCCGCTTTTGTTGTCCCAAAATCCCGGTTGGAGCCGGTGTGCTGGACTTTGTTGAAGGCTTCACGGAACATGGCATTGTGCGCTTCCTCCCGGTTCAGCAGGAAGTCAATGGTTTGCCTGACCTTCTTGTCGTCAATTTGCCGGTAGAGATACTCGTAGACCACCTTTGCCCGCTGCTCTGAGGCGATATTGGACAGAAGATCAGCACACAAGTCTCCGGTGACGGTCACATAGTCCGCTGTCCAGGAATACCCGGAGGCGTTAATCAGACCGGGATTGAGCCCCAAAAGGACATGGGACTGTATTTCTCCGGCGGGGACTTTTTGTGCATCAACATCGTGACCATTGAGCAGGTTAATGGTCTGGGCAATCATCTCCATGTGACCCAGTTCTTCTGCGGCAATATCCAGAAACAGATCCTTGATTTCCGGGTCTTTGATGCGGAAACTCTGGGAGATATACTGCATGGCAGCTTTAAGCTCACCGTTTGCTCCACCGAGTTGCTCCTGAAGCAGTGCGGCGTACTGGGGATTTGGTTTCTCTACGGATACGGGGTGAAACAGCATTTTCTCGTGTTTGAACATGGGAATCCCTCCTTATTTTTTGGTAGGTTTCCCTGATTATACCGGATTATACAACCAGAATACATGCGCAGCTTGCAAAGACCCGGCAGGATTAAACCTGCCGGGCGATGTGTTTATTGGAGGAGGCAGCTCAGCCGCCTCCCCATAAGGAGAATCCAGTGCGGGTATTACTGACCCAGCTCCATGAAGCGCATAAGGATGGTGGCAATCTGTGCCCGGATGCAAGTGCCTCTGGGCGCCAGAGTATCTTCGGTCATGCCGTTGATGATACCGACATCCACAGCCCAGGTGAAGGCATCCACAGCGTAGGCGCTGATGGAGCCGGCGTCAGTGAAGGCAGACAGGTCGCCGTCGTTCTCCACATCCACGCCCATGAGCTTGGCGTAGCGATACAGGAAGGTCACAACCTGCTCACGGGTGACAGACTGCTCAGGAGCGAACAGGGTGTCGGTGATGCCGGAGGTAATGCCGTTGGCATAAGCCCAAGCCACAGCCTCAGCGTACCAGGCGTTGTCCTTGACATCGCTGAACTGCCGGGTCAGCTCAGTCTCAGGAGCACCGGCCAGACGATACAGGACAGTCACAAGCTGAGCTCTGGTGGTGGTGCCATTGGGGGAGAAGGTTGTCTCACCAGTACCCTCCATGATGCCACCGGCGACCACATGGTCAACGGCATCATGGAACCAGTCATCCAGCTTGACATCCTGGAACTTGGCGCTGGGACAGAAGGGAGCGGTCTCACGGGTTTCGGTAGCGCCACAGGCACAGGTGCGGGTCTCAATGCCGCCCTCGGTGCAGGTGGCTTCCTTGGTGACAACCCAGTCGCCATAGGTGTGACCGGTAGCGGGGACTATGTCGTCCACATAGCTCTCGCCACAGCATACGCAGGTGTAAGTGGTATAGCCTTCCTCGGTGCAGGTGGGCTCGGTAATGACGGCCTCATACTGGTGACCAACGGGGTCGGTCACATCGGTCATGTAGCTGTCACCACAGACGGTACAGATATGCTCGGTATAGCCGGCCTTGGTACAGGTGGGCTCAATGATCTTTGTCTCGTAGGTGTGACCGGAAACAGCAATATCCCGGTATTCGGTCTCACCACATTCGCAGGTACGCATTTCCTTACCCTTGTTCATGCAGTCGGGCTCGGTGACGGTGACCCATTCGCCGAAGCTGTGACCGGTGGGGGCAACATAGTTGTCCTTATAGCTGTCGCCGCAGGAGCAGGTATAGGTGGTATAGCCCATCTCCGTGCAGGTGGGGTTGGTTACAACGGCCTCATAAGTGTGGTCGATGGTGGGTACCTTGTCGGAGACATAGGAGTCACCGCAACCGGTACAGACATAAGTGGTGTAGCCTTCTTCGGTACAGGTGGGGGCAGTGACAAAAGCCTCGTAGAAGTGACCGGGGGCGGTGTAGTCCTCACGGTAGGTATCACCGCACTTGGTGCAGAGGAAGACCTTGTAGCCGTCTTCGGTACAGGTGACTTCTTTGGACTCTGTCACTTTGTAGCTGTGACCGCCAACCTCATAGACGATGTCCATGGAGGTGGATTCCTCGTCAACCCTGGAGGTGGTGTTGCGCTGGAGGGTAGCAACAGTGACCTTCGTCTCAATGTACTGGGCGGTGTAGGTGAAGTTCACCGTAGCCAGAATGCTCTCGGCGGTCATTGCCTTGACAGAGGCGTAAGCGAAGGTGACAGTACCATTCTCAGCATCCACCTTTACATCGGCGGTGCCGATGGCGGTGTTGGTGCCGGCGTAGGTCAGAACCTTGGGGTCATAGGTGATCCGCATAACACCATTGGTCACGTTCTCGCTCTCGGTGAGAGTGACGGCAACGGTGTTGTCGCCGGTGGTGACGCTACCACCACTGACAGAAACCTGAGGACGTTCCTTGTTGATGGTTTCTCCGGTCAGGGTATTGGTGCTGCCGCCGACACGGTTGGCGGCTGTTTCGGTAACAGGCTCTTCAGCCAGAGCTTCGCCGGTGTAGTTGTCGCAGACCAGCAGAGTCTCAGAGCTGGAGGTATTGGTGCCTTCGCCGCCGATGGGGTTCTTGACGGCATCGCCTTCGCCGTTGTCGTAGTTCAGCTCGTAGTCGGAATACAGGCTGGTCAGGTAGGTTGCGCCCTTCAGTTCGCCAACCTTTCTGGCCGCATAGCCTTCGGTCTTCAGGTCAACATAGAACAGCTCACCCTTACCTGCGCCGGACTCGGCAATCATCAGGCCGTGGTTGGTGCCGTCGTTGATGCAGACCATAGACAGGTCATCGGAGCGGACGAAGTTCACGCCGATATTGCCCAGATAGCTGTGTCTCCAGTAACGCTGATAGAAGTTGTCAGCCTCAATGGTGGTGGGACGCAGCTCAATGACCAGACTGATCAGGTCACCGTTGTCACACAGGACATAGAACTCCTCGGCGGTGTAGCCGGTGGACTCGGTCATGCCAACGAAGGTGATGGCGGCCAGGTCAGCATAGTTCTTAAGACCGGTGAACATATAGATGTCGTAGTAGTAGTCGTCAATGTAGTCCTTCTTCAGGAACTCAACATAGGTGGCATTGGCGACATAGAGGGGCTTGCCCATAGCCTCGGTGTAGAACTCTTCACCGGCCTTGTTCTTGGTCTTCAGCTTGTAGGCAGGGGCGGTGGTCAGGTCGTCGATGTCTTCTGCACCGAATCCCCAGCCATGATATTCGATGTCATAGCTCTTGAGATCGATGGAGACGAAGTTCCACCAGGCGAAGTTGTTCTGGATGTAGGGTTCAATATTGTGACCCCAAACCTTGCCTTCGTGGCCGCCGCCGCCCTTCACGACGATGCTGGAGGTGCCGTCGACGGTGTAGGTGGAGAGGTCGGAAGTCTTGATGGTGGCCCAATGGCTGGTACCATCAGCGGTGGTCACCTGACCATGGAAGGTCACATCGATGTCCAGCAGACCTTCAACGGTGACGGTGGCGGAGGCAGAAGCGGTCTGACCCTGCTCGTTCACGTCAACGGAAGTGGCGGTGATGGTGGCGGTACCTTCACCGACAGCGGTGACAACACCATTCTGGTCGACGGTGGCAACAGACTCATCGCTGGAGCTCCAAACCACGCCGCCGGTGTAAGTGCCGGGCAGGACCTTGGCAGAGAAGGTGGTAGTCTGCTCTTCGTAGAGGTTGGCAACAGCAGGAGTGACACGGACGGTCAGGTCAGTGACTCTGTCATACTGATACAGGCTGACTACGGGCCATACGTTCTCGCCGAAGTTACCCAGATCGGCAACCAGCATATTGCTCAGGTCAATGGCATACAGGTTGGCCAAATCGCCCTCAGCATAGCGGGACAGCAGCAGATGACCGGTGGTCTGATCATAGAACATGGAGGCGTAAGTGCCGCCGGTGACAGCGGAAACACCATCAAGGGCCAGATCCACGTGACCAATGTACTTCTGCTCATAGATTTCAAAGTCGGTATTGTTCTTGTAGGAGTACATGGACAGATACCAGAGGTTACCGCCTTCGGTCAAGATGTAGTAGCTGACGCAGGGCCAGTTGGCTTCACCTGTGGTGGCAGTGGCGGGAACGGTGTAAGTGCCACTGGACACATAAGCAATGGCGGCCATGGGGTCGCTGGAGAAGCTGGAAGAGAGGTCGAAATAGACCAGAGTACCGGCGGGCACATCGACCAGTTCAAGGAACTTACCGCCGTAGCACAGTGCGGTGGTCAGGCCAAAGGACTTACCATCGGCAGTGGCGGGGGCGGGAGCGGAGTCGGACCACATCCAGGTAGTGGAGATACCACCCATGGCCTTGGTCTCGAAGGTATCGGGGTCAACGGAGTACATGGTGCTGCCGTCGTGACCGTAAATCACGCCGTCCAGCAGGCTGCCGCCGATGATGTACTCGGAGTCTTCGCTGAGGGCGGTCCACTGGTCGGGAGCTTCCGTGGTGAATTCGCTCCAGTGGGTGGTGCTTTCTGCGTCATAGACCAGACCGCTGAGCTTGATTTCAGGCAGAGCATTGACGGTTACTTCGCAGGTTGCCTGCAGATTGGGGGAAGCAACAGTGGTGGCGGTGATGGTGGCAGTACCAACACCAACGGCGGTAACCTTACCGTTCTCCACGATGGCAACATTCTCATCGGAGGAGGTCCAGATAACGCCCTTGTCTGCCAGATTCCAGGGGTAGACGGTGGCGGTTGTGGTGAACCAGGCACCTTCCAGCATGGTCATCTCGGTAATGTCCAGGAGGAGTGCTGTAGCGTTCGTGGAAGGAGGAACTATATCGGTGCTACCGGGAACAATGTAGAAGGCACCGTAATAGTCACCCAGTCTGGAGGCGTAGGTGCTGGAGGAACTGCCGGAGTAACTGCTGGCCTTTACGGCCTTGCCGGTCTCCAGGTTGAAGCGATACAACGCATTGTTGCTGGAGGAGTAGCTGTTGCTGCTGGCACAGCACCAGTATAGGCTATCCGTGGTGAAGTCCCAGGCCAGATTGCCTTCTCCATAGGTATCTGCATCGCTGCTTCTGTTGTCGACGACGGGATGCAGATTGTTGACCGCACCGTCAACAATGTCACTGGCGGTCCACTTATAGAGGAAAGTGGCATAGCTGCTCTTGCCGGAGTTGATGCCCCAGAAGTTGCCCTCGCTATCGATGGCCAGGCCCTGGAGTTTTTTGAAGGTTGCGCTACTGCTATTTGCGGGATTATACAGACTCATGGTAAAAGCCTGAGTCAACTCGCCGGTCAGAAGATTCATGGTATAGACGATGCTGTTATCGCCTACTGCATACATCTTGTTGTCGGTGTAGTTGAAGGCCATATCCCAGATCGTGCCGGTTGAAGCGGTGAAATCACCCACTTCGCTGTATGCGGATAACTCATCCTGAGGCGCAGCATAAATTTTGCCGTTGTCCGCAGCCATGAATACATAGCCGTCCACATACTCGGCGGCGGTCAGATTGATGGCGTTATCCATTGCACCGACCTGAGTCAGACCCTCATAACCGTTGTAAGAAACATAGAGGTGGTCGGGGTCGATTTCCATCCAGCGGGAACCGGAGCCGATGCTGGCAAGATTGGTGTAGGTAAAACCAAACATTCTGCCTGCAAAGTCTTCGCCTTCGCCACCATAGATGATTCTGTAGGCGGAAGTATTGTTGGCGTAGTCAGCCACAAGGACAACGCACTCTTCACCAACGGAAGCACCAGACAAATCGATTTCGACGCCGCAGGGCTGTCCTGCTTCGGTCTGGGCGGGGAAGCCATAGCCATAAGTCTTGCTACCAGAGAGACTGACGACCTGAACAGCAGAAACATAGTTATTGTCCTGTGCGGTCACGATCAGGTTGCCGGTCTTCATGTCTTTGTAGATGTCAACGATTTCGGGGGCAGTATCGTCCACGGTCATGGTGGTGGAGATGAATGCGCCCTTGCCCAGAGTGCCGTCAGCAATCAGCTTTCTGACCTGCTCGGCAGTCAGAGCGCCATTGGTCTGGTAATACTCGGGGATAGCTACAACGGAGACGGTGAACTTGTCACCCTCAGCAAGACCCAGAGCACTGACCTTCTTGTTGATGGTGATGTTCTGGGTGGTATTCTGCCAGGAACCGTAGTTTGCGTAGTAATAAGAGCCGTAGACACGGTTGCTGACACCGCTCATGGAGATGATTTCACCATCTTCACCGGTGATCACCCAAAGCAGGGCATCGGCATTGCGCATCATACCAACGGGGTAGGAGCTGATGGTAGATCCGGAGCTGATGGCCACACGCTCTGCGGGATAGCCATTGGCTTCGATGAAGTAAGGGTTACCAATCTGCCAGTAGGTGTTCTTGTCGCCAGGGTACTTGATGATCAGGTTGTTGGACACATAGCCGGTATAGGGCATCTTGTAATCCTGATACACATAGTCGGTGTAGGAGATGGGCTCAAACATGGAGGCATCAGTCCAGTTGCCATAGAAGCCCATAACGGGGATGGAATGGGTCACGTCGGTGAACACACCTTCCTCAGTGGCAGTGGGCAGGACATAGACATAGCCCTGCACATAAGTGCCATTGGGGTAGTAGGCGTCCATGAAGTCCTTAACACTCTGGGGCAGGGTAGCCTTGACGGTGATTTCCACTTTGCCGCCGGCGGGGAGGGTGATATTTCTGGTTTCCATGGAGTCCAGAATCAGGTAAGCATCATAGGTGGTGACTTCGCCGTTGCCGTCCACATCAGCAATTTCAGCAATGGTCTCACGAGTGCCGGAGCAGTACTCCACAATAATCTGTGCGTCTTCGGCATCGGTGTCGCCATCTTCGTCCAGATCACAGACGGCGGTGGAGACAGGGACGAAAGCCTCACCGCCGACCATAAAGGTCACTTCGGCGGGCAGGGCAGTGGTCCAGGTGTCCAGCCAGATGTAGCCGGCATAGGCAAACAGACCCTGAGTGAAGAAGTCAGCGGCCAAAGTATAGGTATTGGCGCTGTCGGTCATGTTGTTGAGGGTGAAGGAGAAGCTGTACTCGCCCTTGCGCTGGGGGTCGTCGCCCAGTTCAGCCTTGACCTTGCCGTCAATCCAGGACTCGGTGGCATCTTCGCCCATCATAATATAGGACTGAGCGGAGACGGCGTTGCCTACATTGCCAAGGCCGGCGCCCTGACGGAGAACGGCATAGTAGTTGCCGCCGCTTTCCTGCTCAAACATGGGTTCAGCGGTGGACATCAGCAGACTCTGGGCAAGCTGACGGGTGGTCAGACCGGTCTTTTCATCAAGACCATTCTCCCGGATGTGCTGGGCAACCAGAGCGGCCATACCGGCGACCTGAGGCGCGGCCATGGAAGTACCGGACATAATCTCGTATGCTGTACCGCCTTCCACAGAGCCGTCAACGGAGTAGATGTTGCCGCCGGGGGCGGTGATTTCAGGCTTCAGCTCCAGCGTGCCGGGGACACCCCAGGAGGAGAAGGAGCTGATGGTGTAGTATTCGCTGTAGTAGGACTGCGCGGCCAGACTGGAGGAAACGGTCATGGTGCCCTTGTAATACAGCACGTTGCCTTCTTCGTCGGTAACGGCAGTGGCATTGGCCTTCATCTGCTGACCAGCCTCCTGAGTGATGGAGACAACGGGAGCGGTGTAGTTGTAGCCGGTCAGATTCAGGTAAATGACACCGGCGGTATTGTTGGCAATGATGACACCGGCGGCACCATTGGACACAGCGGCATTGGCCTTCTCGAAGAAGGAGGTAGTACCGCGGGAGCAGATGGCAATCTTACCGGGCAGGACATCGGCAATAGCGGCAAATTCTTCCGCAGTACCAACACTGTCCAGAAGGATGTACTCATAAGCTGTGCCAGCCAGAGTCAGCAGAGAGACATTCTTGGCACTCTGACCGTCATTGAAGAAGATGATGTCTTCTCCGGCGGTGAAGTAGTTGCCGGTAACGCCGTCATTGTTGACGGAAGCCACAGCCAGCGTATTGGTGTAAGCGCCGGGAGCACCACCGGAGTACATGCTGACATCGGTGTTGTACAGGTAGGGCACACCGGAGACTGCATTGTCCGCCCAGTGACCATTGTTACCACCGGAGCAGGTCACCACGGTGTCGCAGGTGGTCAGACTGTCCAGGATTTCCCGATAGGTGGCGTTGTAGCCAAAGCCGTGAGCGGCAGTGCCCAGGGACAGGTTCACGGAGTCACAGCCCAGAACAATGGCATCCTCAATGGCGGCCATATAGTCGGAGTCATAGGCGCCGCCGGTCTTGCCGAAGACCTTCATGACAATGATCTGGGCATCGGGGGCAACACCCTGAGCCAGAACGGTATCCAGCGCTCTGGAGAAGGAACCGTCAGCATTGGGAATGAAGGCGTTGGCGGCGGCAATACCCTCAACATGAGAGCCGTGTTCACCCTGAGAGTCGTTGTCGTGGGTGATGTCCAAATCGCTATCCACATAGTTGAAGGCATAAGGAATCTTGTTGTTGATGTACAGGGAAGCGGCATCGGTGGCAGGGATGTTGAGCTGCTCCTGAACGGAAGCGATTTCTTCGGCGTCCAGCAGGTTCAGCTTGGCGACATAGTCCTCAACATCCATCTTGGCCAGACCAGCCTGATAAGCCAAAGCGTAATTATAACCGGCAGGGGAGAAGGACTGGTGGTCAGTATCGATACCGGTATCGATAACCGCAATCCGGCTGCCGGCGCCGGTGTAACCGTTGGCATAGGCTGCACTGGTGCCAATCATGGTGCCGGCGGTGGCGGTATTGGGGTGGCTGACCTTCTCGGAGGAGTAGACGGCGGGCTCATACCGGGTCTCCAGAACCACATCCTCAACGCCGGGAATCTCACGGATAAGCTCCAGCTTGCCGTACTGAACGTTGGCGGAGATGATGTTGGCGGCCAGGGTCAGATTCCAGGCCACATCCAGTCTGGTATTCAGAGCCTTCTCGATGGCGGCGGTAATCTGAGCCTGCTCGGTCTGCAGACTCTGCCGATAAGCCATGGCTTCCGTATTCTGGGCAATGTCCAGAGTGGAGAAGCCGGCCTCGATGGTGGAGCTTCTGTCCAGAACGATGGAGACACGGACGATGTCCTTGTCGTCATGTTCCGGGATGGAATCGATTTCCAACTCGTCGGTGGTATCCAGACCTTCGAGCGTGAAACCATTGGCATCGATTTTCTCGATGTTCAGTTTTGTCCGGTCAACAGGTGCGGCAGATACTCTGCTCACAGGAACGGCAAAGCCGATGAGCATTGCAACCACCAACAGCATCGACACAAGACGGGCGGTTAGGTGCTTTTTCATGGGAATTCTCCTTTACTTTGTATTACCGGTTATCCGGCGATTTATATTCAGGACGGTATGCCCTAAATACCAGAGGTGGGAATTGCGTGTTGTGCGAACAGACACTAATAAAGTTGCTTGTACAAACACTATACCACATAACTGCCGGATAGTCAATTTCTTTTTCAAAAAAATAGCACCCAACGGTGCTTGCCGTTGGGTGCGTATCGTTATCGAAACAGTAAATCCTCCACTTGCTGAAAGAATGCACAAATGGCCGTTTTGTCGGTTTGGTAGTAATTCCGCTGGGCTTCCCGCTGTTGTTGCAAGAATCCATAGTTGTGCAGAAGGGTCAGGGTGCGGGACATATTGCCGGGGTCAGAACCAATGATATCTGCCAGCTCGTGGCAGTAGGAACGTTCTTTGCTCAGTCGCCGCAGAATGTCCAGCCGCCGCTTGTCACTGAGAATCTTCAGGGTCGCGCTGACGCTGTCGAGAATCATGTCCTGATTCACCAGTTGGCTCTTTACGGTGACACCGCAGCCCACATAGAGGAAATTCCGTCCGGAAGTGTTGACCACAGACTGCTCCATATCATAGAAAATCCGGTTGTAGCTCATGGCAGAAATGATCACATCGGTATGTTCGCCGGCGCCACGGACGGATTCCGGACCAAAGACACCACTGAGGAAATCCAAGGGGTCAACCGGGCAATTATTCCAGTAAGATTCCACTTCGCGCAACATCCAGTCTGCCATATGCAGAGTGTTTTCCAGCTTTTTAGCCACAGGACGGATGGCCTCAGCCAGCTCTGCCATGGTGCGGTCGAAATTCCTTAGCGCGCGATACAGGCTGAGTTGAAACTCTGCGGGCAAATCCAGGGCGCAAATCTGTTCAATCAGTTCGCCGGGCGAGCCCTCATCTTCGGACATATCCAGGACAGCAGTGCCATAGCCCTTAATCCATGCCCCTCGCGCCTGCAGTCGATGCCACGCCTCACAGCACTCTGCGATGCTCTCGTCAAATCCCGGTTCTGCCATAGAGCAGAAAGAACGAATCAGACAGCGGGCCAGACACGGACCATCTGACTTCTGACTCAGGTCAGCACAGCCAAAGAATCGCAACAGTTGCGGGTCATAGGGGTCAAGCCCCTCACAGGATATGGCCATAATCTCATCCAGTAACTCCAGACGGCGAACAATTTCCTCGCCGGAATCCCGTTTGCTGAGCAGAGACCGATAGGAGATTCCGTTGACAAAGCGGTATAGCATCTCTGCTGTTTCCATGAGAATATAGGTCTTCCGAATGATTTTATGTCCCATAATAGTGCCTCCTCTGCACGACATCCGTGCGGTGCTACCCTTTACTTTAGGGAATTTGGAGCGAAAAGTCAAGAGAAGTTTTGCCAAGTCCGAAACTTAACGGAAAAACTCCGGGAATTTTCTTGACAGTTGAGCTTAAATCTGTTAAAATCTCGACAGGATATTGAAAACACAATGATGGGAAGAAGTACCCGGCCTATCCGTTTCCAGAGAGCCTCCGGTTGGTGCAAGGAGGTAAGCGGACCCGGAGAAGTACATCCCGGAGTGGCCTGCCTGAACAGATAGTAGGGCAGGACGGTTGGGTCCGATACCGCCCACCTGAGCGTCACGGCGAAGTCTGTGGCGGAATTTGAGGTGGTACCGCGTTTTTTGACGCCCTCTGTCTGTTAGACAGGGGGATTTTTGCTATCTAAAATAAAAGGAGGAATACCTGATGCCGGACGTTAAGATTACCTATCTGGGTCATGCCTGTTTTTGCCTGGAGGCTTCCGGATACCGGACGGTGATTGACCCCTATGCGGACAATATGGTGCCGGGTCTGCCGGTTTTGCGGGTGGAGGCTGAGGCGGTATATTGCTCTCATGGTCACGATGACCACAGCCATGTGGCATCCGTTGCCCTCACGGGGAGTGAGATTCCTGCGCCCTACAGTCTTAAAAAGCTGGAGGTCACTCACGATGATGCAGGCGGCAAGCTCCGGGGGATGAACACCATCCATATTTTTGACTTTGGCGGCCTGCGGATTGCCCATATGGGTGACATTGGCCGCAGTCTGACCGGGGAGGAGCAGAACATTCTGCAGGGATTAGATGCACTGCTGATTCCAGTGGGTGGCTACTATACCATTGATGCTTCTGCCGCTACGGAGATGGTCAATCAGCTTAGACCCCGGGTGGTGATTCCCATGCACTACCGGACCGACCAAACCGGATTCCCGGCCATTGCCCACATCAGCGACTTTACCGCTCGCTTTGACCGGGTAGTCTATGGGGGAGATTCCCTCGTTTTGACCCAGGAAACCGAAAAACAAATCCATGTACTGCAGTACAAATAATAAAGGAGACACGAAATGAAACTATATGACGAACTGGTAGCCCGTGGCCTGATTGCCCAGGTCACCAACGAAGAAGAAATCCGGGAGATGATCGACAACGGCAAGGCCACATTCTATATTGGCTTTGACCCCACCGCTGACTCCCTCCATGTGGGTCACTTTATGGCGCTGTGCCTGATGAAGCGGTTGCAGATGGCCGGAAATCGCCCCATTGCCCTGATTGGCGGCGGTACGGCTATGATCGGCGATCCCTCCGGCCGGACGGATATGCGCTCCATGATGACCAAGGAAGTCATCGACCACAACTGCGCCTGCTTCAAGAAGCAGATGGAGCGGTTCATTGAGTTCGGTGAAGGCAAGGCGCAGATGGTGAATAACGCCGATTGGCTGCTGAACCTGAATTATGTGGACTTCATCCGGGACATTGGCGGTTGCTTCTCCGTCAACAATATGCTCCGGGCAGAGTGCTTCAAGCAGAGAATGGAGAAGGGTCTGAGCTTCCTGGAGTTCAACTATATGCCCATGCAGTCCTATGACTTCTACTATCTGTTCCAGCACTATGGCTGTAATATGCAGTTCGGCGGCAACGACCAGTGGAGCAATATGCTGGGCGGCACCGAGCTGATTCGCCGCAAGCTGGGTAAGGATGCCCATGCCATGACCATCACCCTGCTGCTCAATTCCGAGGGCAAGAAGATGGGCAAGACCGCCAAGGGTGCTGTCTGGCTTGACCCCAACAAGACCAGTCCTTATGACTTCTATCAGTACTGGCGCAATGTAGAGGATGCCGATGTTCTCAAGTGCATCCGGATGCTGACCTTCCTGCCCCTGGAGCAGATTGATGCCATGGCCGACTGGAAGGACGCCCAGCTTAACGAAGCCAAGGCAATCCTGGCCTATGAGCTGACCAAGCTGGTTCACGGCGAAGAAGAAGCGGAAAAGGCTCAGGCCGCCGCCAAGGCACTCTTTGCCGGTGGTGCCGATGCGGATATGCCCACCACGGAGATTACCGCCGACAAGCTGGTGGACGGCAAGATTGGCATTCTGAATCTGATGGTGGCTTGCAAGCTGGCTGCCTCCAATGGCGAGGCCCGTCGTCTGGTGCAGCAGGGCGGCGTATTCGTCAATGATGAGAAAGTGCCTGCCATCGACTATGCCGTGACAGAAGAACAGCTCAAAGAGGGCGTTAAACTGAGAAAGGGCAAGAAGGTGTTCCATAAGGCGGTTTTGGGCTGATGGCAGAACACGGCGAAAACAACGCAAGAAAGCAATTGGATGCCTGTCCGGGTGGAAAAAGCCCGGACAGTGTCCTTGCTCACCGGTTTTCCGGCGGGCATAAGGCGGCGCTGGAGAGAGACCGGGTGTGTGGTTGCTTTTATTGCCTGAAGATTTTCAGCCCCTCGGAAATTGATACCTGGCTATTTGGAGATAACCCCTGTGACCGGGATGGCACTGCAGTCTGCCCTTATTGTGGTGTGGATGCGGTGATTGGGGAGAGCTCCGGGTTTCCGGTGGCGGAGGCGTTTTTGGGAGAGATGCGGAGGGTTTGGTTTTGAGGGGAGATTTGCTCCGATAGAACAGGCGGTGCATTTGCTCCCTTAGCCTCGCTACGCTCGGCAGCTCCCTCTGGGAGGGAGCCTTTGACGCTGCACCCAACAAAAGCCTCCCTCTAAGAGGGAGGTGCCCCGAAGGGGCGGAGGGAGTCTGTCAAACTTCCTACCTACAGAAAAGACCATCATGCAAGCCTACGGCTTCTGGTGGCAGACTCAACACCGAAGCGGAATGCATAGCAGAACTGATGCGGATGTATCAAAAACTTACAGAATTAATGTGAGGAAAGAATATATATGAAGTATGAGCTCAATGGAATTAGTTTTCCGTTTGGGGGAATCTCTTGGGATAACAAGACAACGGCCAAAGACCGATTTCGGTACCTATTGCTCTACTTGGAGTCAAAACGGATTCTAGTAAACCCGCTATGTATGGAGCAAAAGCAACAATGCATCGAATCTGTTTTAGAGATTAAACACGTTCTTGTTGAAATAACAAAGGATGTTGATTTTAACGACAAGGATACCGATGTTGTGCGCTCGTTAATCTCTGCCTGTAATACATATTTGGATGCAGTACCATCTGAAACTGCATCACAACTGATCTTTCATGATGGCGAAAGGTGGGCAGATGTTGTATTTGACGGTGCGATGGAGGAGTTCCGCAAAGCTTTTGCTCTAGGAATTCGACGGTTAGAAATTAGGTATGGTTTATCCTTTCGGTCACAGATTCATGGAGCTGAATGAGATACGATTTGGACAGCTACAAACACGGCAGAGCTGATGCGGATGTATCAAACGTTGCCCAAACAGCGAAGTGCGGTTACTCCCTCAGCCTCGCTACGCTCGGCAGCTCCCTCTGGGAGGGAGCCTTTGACGCTATACCTAGCAAAAGCCTCCCTCTAAGAGCAATGCTGTCAACTTAAGAAACATTCGTCAAAATAGCCAGAAAAATAAGTAAAATTTGGTGAAAATGCCACTTGACTTTTGGCGTCGGCCCTTAAAATGAC